>NZ_JBEXUS010000132.1:0-20180 GCF_040614455.1 Nocardia sp. NPDC005978 | reverse complement strand
CGACAAGTCCGCGCTCGCCGGCTCGATGTTCCCGCCCGGCTTCGACCGCGACACTCTGCTGCGCGGGCTCGTGCCCGGCAGCGGAACCAGCGCCCTGGCCGCCGGTCTCACCCGCGTCGGCGCGCCGTACGTGTGGGGTGCGATCGGGCCCGATCAGTTCGACTGCTCCGGCCTGGTGCAGTGGGCGTTCAAACAGGTCGGCAAGAGCGTGCCGCGCACCAGTCAGCAGCAGTCGAATTTCGGCACGCCCGTGGCCGAACAGGACCTGCAGCCCGGCGATGTGGTGTTCTTCTACTCTGAGGTCTCACACGTCGGGATCTACGCGGGCAATGGTTTGATGCTGCACGCCTCCACTTTCGGAGTGCCGGTGCAGGTGGCGCCGATGGGCTCGACACCGTTCCATTCCGCGCGCCGGTACTGACGCCGCGCCCGAACACGAGGTGGCAATGAGCGCACTGCGACAGGTTCGCGGCTGGTTCTCGGCCAAGCGGCGTTTCGAGTTCTGCCTCACCCTCGTCATGGTGACCGGGCTGACCGCCGCCTGCGGTGCGCTGCTCATGCTGCCCAATTCGGTGCTGCCCACGTTGCGCGCGGTGGCCCCCGGGCCCGAGAGCGGCCAGGTCACCGCCTCGGATCCGCAAGTGCCGCAGGTCAAAAGGCTGATGGAGGGCTACGGGAAGGTCATCGCGGAATCGGTGACCACCGGATCGAACCGCGGCGGCATCGTGCTCGGGCACGCCACCCGCAGCGCCGACGTGGACGTGCTGGCCGGCGAACTCGCGGCCGCGACCGTCGCGGTGAGCGCGCTGTGGGGCGCCGACTGGTCCCAGGCCCCGGTGGTGGTCGTGGCCGCGAGCACCGCGGAGTTCGCGGCGCTGACCGGCTCGACCGGCGACGTGCCGGCGGAGGTTGCGGCCGTGACGGTTTCGGACGTGTTCCGGCCCGGCGACCGGCCCACCGGGCAGCGCGTGGTCTTCGGCCCGGAAGCCGGGCGCAGGCTCGGCGCCGACGGTCTGCGCACGGTGCTGCGCCACGAGCTCACCCACGTCGCCACCCGCGCGGTGACCGCCGAGGGTTCCCCGCAGTGGCTGCTCGAGGGCTTCGCCGAATACGCCGCCCATCGCGGGTCGGCCGGCACCGTCGCCGAGATCGCCCCGGCGCTGACCGCCCGCGCCCGCACCGGCGCGCTGCCCGCGGAGCTGCCCGCCGACGTGGTGTTCGAACCCGCGAGCGGGCAGGCCGCCCTCGCCTACGAACAGGCCTGGTCGGCGTGCGCGTTCCTGGCCGATCGCTTCGGCGAGGGCCGATTGGTCACGCTCTACCGGGAATTGGCGCGCGGACCGCGCGATCACGCCGCGGTGGACGCCGCGTTCCGCGAGGTCATCGCCACCCCGTACGCGGACTTCCTGACCGACTGGCGCACCTGGATCACCTCCCGCACCACCGAAGGCGCCTGACCGCACGGCGCCGCGCGCACCCGGACGGGGGTGCGAGGTTTCGGGGCGGGGATCGCGGTGCGCGCGGGTGCAGTAGGTTGGGCGTATGGGGCGAACCTTGCTGGTTACCAATGATTTCCCGCCGCGGCCGGGAGGTATTCAGTCCTACGTCCACGCGCTCGCGATGCAGCTGCCGCCCGATGATCTGGTGGTGTACGCGCCCCGCTGGAAGGGCGACAGTCACCGCAGGTTCGATGCCGAACAGCCGTTTCAGGTGGTCCGCCACCCCACCACGCTGATGCTGCCCACACCCCTGGTGATGCGGCGCGCGGCCAAGCTGATCCGCGACGAGCAGTGCGAGCAGGTGTGGTTCGGGGCCGCGGCGCCGCTCGCGCTCATGTCACCGCATCTGCGCAAGGCCGGGGCCGAGCGCATCGTGGCCTCCACCCACGGGCACGAGGTGGGCTGGTCCATGCTGCCCGGCGCGCGGCAGGCGCTGCGGGCCATCGGCGACGACACCGATGTCATCACCTATGTCAGCAAGTACACGCGCCGCCGGTTCTCCGCGGCGTTCGGGGTGAACGCGGCCCTGGAATACCTGCCCCCGGCGGTGGATTCGGAGGTCTTCAAGCCGGATCCGGCCGCCCGCGCCGCGCTGCGCGAACGCTACGGGCTCGGTGATCGGCCCACCATCCTGTGCCTGTCGCGGCTGGTCCCGCGCAAGGGGCAGGACGCGCTCATCGTGGCCATGAAGGACATTCGCGCGCAGATCGACGGCGCGGTGCTGGTCATCGCCGGCGGCGGCCCGTACGAGGAGAAGCTGCGCGGGCTCGCCCGGGCCACCGGCGTCGTCGATGCCGTGGTGTTCACCGGCCGGGTGGCCGCGGCCGAACTCGCCGCCCACCACACCATCGCCGACGTCTTCGCCATGCCCTGCCGCACCCGCGGTCTCGGCCTGGACGTGGAGGGTCTGGGCATCGTCTTCCTGGAGGCCTCGGCCACCGGGGTGCCGGTGGTGGCGGGCGATTCCGGTGGTGCGCCGGAAACCGTGCGCGAGGGCGAGACCGGCCACGTGGTCGACGGCCGCTCCACCGCCGCGATCACCGCGGCCATCGTCGCGGTGCTGTCCGATCGCGACGCCGCGGCCCGCATGGGCGCGGCCGGTCGTGCCTGGGTGCAGCGGCAATGGCGCTGGGATCGCATGGGCGTGCGGCTGCGGGAACTGCTGGATACGAACGTGCGAGCGATCTGAGCTAGGCTCAGCCGAGTGAGCAGTATCCAGGTTGCCGACCAGACCTTCGTCGCCGCGCCCGGCACGGCCGTGGGTGAGCTGCTGGCGGACAAGGCCCGTTGGCGTCGCTGGTGGCCGGACCTGCAGCTGCAGGTGCGAGAAGATCGCGCCGACAAGGGAATCCGCTGGACCATCGCCGGCGGGGCCACCGGCACCATGGAGGTCTGGCTCGAGCCGATGCTCGACGGCGTCATCCTGCACTACTTCATGCACGCCGAGCCCAAGGGCGTGGAATCGATGTCCGCGCGCGAACTCATGGCGGCCAATCGCGCCCGCCGGGTTGCGGGTAAGAAGATGTCCTTCGAGGTGAAGGCACGTCTGGAGGCCGGCCGCAAGGCCGGCGTCGCGCCCGCCGCGCACTGAATTCCGCCCGGTTCTCACCGCTCGAAGATTCCGCCGCCGCAGCTGGAAAGGAAGCGTTGCCACCCATGGCCGATCGCACCCAACGGTCGATCGTGATCGACGCCCCCTCGGAACGAGTGATGGCAGTCATCGCGGACCTGGAGTCGTATCCGGAATGGGTCGCCGCGGCCCGTTCGGTCGAGGTGCTCGACAAGGATCCCGACGGTCGTGCCCGCACCGCGCGTTTCGTGCTGGACGCGGGGGTCGTGAAGGACACCTACACGCTGTCCTACACCTGGCGGCCCGACGGTCGCGCGGTGAGCTGGACCCTGGTCGGCGGCGAACTGCAGAAGGCGCAGGACGGCACGTACGAACTCATCGCGCTGCCCGACGGTGGCACCGAGGTGGTGTACGAACTCACGGTGGACCTGAACATCCCGATGATCGGCATGTTCAAGCGCAAGGCCGAGAAGGTCATCACCGATACCGCGCTGAAGGAACTCAAGAAGCGGGTCGAAGGCTGACCGCGAGCACGACTGGACGCCCGTCGCGCGCCACCCGGGTGGAGCTGTTCGTCGGCAAGGGCGGGGTGGGGAAGACGACGCTGGCGTGTGCGACCGCGCTCGCCTACGCGCGCGCCGGGCAGCGGGTGCTGCTGGCCTCGCTCGATCAGGCGCATTCGCTGGGCGACGCCCTGGGCTTCCGGTTCCAGCATCAGCCCGGCAGTGTGCCCGGGGTCGCGGCGGTGCAGCCCGGTCTCGATGTGATCGAAGTGGATTCCCTTGCGCTGCTGGAGGATCGCTTCCGGACCGTGCTGTTGCTGCTGTCCGGGGCGGGTGACCGGCACGGGGTCGACATCTCGGCGCTGGATCCGGCCGAGCTGACCGGGCTGCCCGGCATCCAGGAACTGCTCGCGCTGCTGGAGATCACCGATTTCGCGGGCGTCGGGCGCTGGGACGTGATCGTGCTGGACTGCCCGCCGTCGGCCGACATGCTGCGCATCGTGACCGCCCCGGACACCCTGCTGGGTTATCTCGACCGCGTCTGGCCCGCGCACGCGCGCACGCTGACCGCGGTGGGCGGGGATTTCCGGCGGGCGATGATCGCGGTCTCGGTCGAGCAGATCGTCACCCTGGTCACCGCCGCCCGCGATCTGCTGGCCGATCGTTCGCGCACCACCGCGCGCCTGGTCACCGCCCCCGAACACGTCGCGGTGGCCGAGTCCACGCGGGTGCGGTCCGCGGCGGCGCTGCTGGGCCTGGAATTGACCGGCGTCCTGGTGAACAAGGTGCTGCCCGAACTGGAGGACGCGGAAAGCGCTGCGCTGCGGCAGGATCCGGCCGCGTTCGAGTCCGGCGCGCCCGCCCTGATCGGCCCGGACGACGACACGGCCACCGTCGCGGCCTGGACGACCCGCCGCGCCGGTCCGGCGTCCTGGTTCGGGACGCCCGCGCCGCCCGCGCATCATCCGGCCGTGCGGTGGTATTCCGAGCGACAGGCCGAGCAATCGGCCGTGGTCGAGGATTTACGCAAGCGAATGGGCGGGGTTCCGGTGCAGGTCGTACGGCACGCGGGCGCCGAACCGGTGGGTCTGGCGGCGTTGACGGCGCTGTCCCACGGGATCGATGCGAGTGGTGACTGGGTGGGCGGGGGGTCTGTCCCTATGCTTGGCTCAGATGCGGACGATGGGCTGTCCGTTTCCGGCGGGCCGCAGGTGCGGCACGAGTCGGGGACGGGTCTGGCTTCGGTGTTCGCGATGCGCATGCACCTGCCCGTGGTCGATCCGTCGACGCTGCAGCTGGGACGAGTGGAGGACGATTTGATCGTGGGAGCGGACGGGGTCAGGCGCCGGCTGCGGCTGGCGCCGGTATTGCGGCGGTGCACGGTCGAGGCCGCCGAACTCGACGGCGATCAATTGGTGATCCGGTTCCGCCCGGACCCCGAGGTCTGGCCGAAATGACCACGTCCCAGGAGCATCCGCGCACCGGCCACCCGGACGACAATTTCAGCGAATTCGCCGAGGAACTGCGCCTGCTCGCCGAGGCCGTGCTCGAACGCGTGGAACCGGTGCTGCGCCGCACCGCCGCCGACGGCCGGGTGCAGTGGGACAGTTGCAGCTGGTGCCCGGTGTGCGCGGCGGCCGCGGTGGTGCGCGGCGAGCACCACGACGTGGTCGCGGCCATCGCCGATCACGGCACCGCGATCGTCACCGTTCTGCGCGAGGCCCTCGCGGGCGTTCCGGTGGAGCCGCTGATTCCGCCGGATCTGGATCCGGACTCGCCGGAATATCATGCGTGGCTACATGATTCGTACGGTCACGGGCACGCTCCGGAGCAGCGCTTCGGCATGAGGGATCCGCGCGCCGGGTCGGATTCCGCCGCGCCGGGCGGTGACGCCGGTACCGATTCGGCCGATTCGGCCGCTGATCCGGCCTTCGGCGCCGCCGATTCCGGCGCGCCCGGCGCGGATTCCGGCGCGCGCGGCGGAGATTCGAGTGCCCGGGGCGCAGCGCACGGGGGAGCGGTCGCCGGATTGGGCGGTCTGCTGGCCAAATTCGCCGCCGGAGCCCAGGCGGTCGCCGCCGAACGCCGTGCCCGCGGCCATGATTCGGCTGCCGCCGGCTGGTCCGGCACCGCGGCCGCCCGGGACACCGCGCCGGAGCGCGACGCGGGCGCGCGGGAACGGCCGGACTCGGCCGCCACCGCCGAACCCGCCGCCGCCGAAACCACCGGCGAGGATCCCCTCGGCCGCGGCCCGGGCACCGCCCGCAGGCCCGGCGAGGCGGGGTCCGGTCGCGCGGACCAGCGGCAACCCGGTCCCGGCGCGGAGCGGCCCGCCGGTCGCGGCGGACGGGGGGCGCGGTCCGGATATGTTCCGATCGATGTGACCATCAAGGCATGAGGGGCCGGACGCCGGTGCCCCTGACGGTCGGAATCGATGTGGGCGGCACCAATATTCGAGCGTCGGTGGTCGACGGGGCGGGCGAGGTGCTCGACACCGTCACCGCGCCCACGCCGCAGTCGGCGCGCGCCCTCGAGGACGGATTGGCCCGCGCGGTGCGCGAATTGTGCGGCAGGCACGCCATCGGCGCGGTCGGGCTCGCGGTCGCGGGCTTCGTGGACGAGGACCGCGCCACGGTGCGGTTCGCCCCGCATCTGCCGTGGGAGGACGCGCCCGTCGCGCAGCGGCTCACCGATCGCCTCGGACTGCCGGTCATTCTCGAGCACGACGCCAACGCGGCCATGTGGGCGGAGTACCGCTTCGGCGCGGCCGCGGGCGGGCGCAACGTGGTGCTGGTGGCCATCGGCACCGGCATCGGCGCGGCGCTGCTGGTCGGCGGGCAGCTCTATCGCGGCAGCTACGGCGTCGCGCCCGAACTCGGCCATCTGACCGTGGTCCCGAACGGCCGGGCCTGCGCCTGCGGCAAACGCGGGTGCTGGGAAAGATATTGCAGCGGAACGGCGCTGGTGGACACGGCGCTGGAATTGCTGGCGACCGATCCGCAACGGTCGGCGCTGCTGAGCCGCGAGGCCGATCGGGATCCCGATTCGCTGACCGGCCGGCGGGTGGCGGGCGCGGCGCAGGACGGCGATCCGGTGGCCCTGGATGTGATGGCCGATTTCGCGCGCTGGCTCGGGCTCGGGCTGGCCGGGGTGAGCGATATCTTCGACCCGGATCTGATCGTGGTCGCCGGGGGTGTGAGCACCTCGGCGCCGCTGTTCCTGGACGCGGCGCGCGAGCATTATTCGGTGGCCATCACCGGGGCACGGCATCGTCCGCTCGCTCGAATTCGCACCGCGCAACTGGGTGAGGCGGCGGGCATGATCGGCGCGGCCGAATTGGCGCGGGCCGCGCTCGAAGTCGGGCGGGACGCGGTGCCCGCCGGTCCGTCGCTGCGCTGATATGTGACGCCCCGTGAATTCGGTGTGAATCACAGCTGTACACCGGTGGGCGGTTGGTCACCGCCAGGTCTCAGCGGTAGAGTCGGGATTTGAATGTGGTGCCCGCAACGAGGCCGGTCCCGGGTATCGAAACAGGGGAAAGGACGCAATGTTCTACTGGCTGCTGAAATTCGTTTTGGTGGGACCGCTCATCCAGCTGATCAACCGGCCCAAGGTCGAGGGTATGGAGAATATCCCCGCCGACGGCGCGGCGATTCTGGCCGGAAATCATCTGTCGTTCACGGACTGGCTGTTCACTCCCCTGGCGAGCCCGCGTCGCATCACGTATCTGGCCAAGGCCGAGTACTTCACCACGCCCGGCTTCAAGGGCAGGCTGCAGAAGTTCTTCTTCAGCGGCACCGGGCAGTACCCGATCGACCGCACCGGCGCGAGTGCCGCGGAGAGCGCGCTGAACACCGCGCGCAAGCTGCTCGGTGAAGGTCGGCTCGTCGGCCTGTACCCCGAGGGCACCCGCTCCCCGGACGGCCGCCTGTACAAGGGCAAGACCGGCGTGGCCCGGCTCGCCCTCGAAACCGGCGTCCCGGTGATCCCGGTGGCCCTGATCGGCACCGACGAGGTCTGCCCGCCCGGACCGTTCCGCTGGCGCCCGCGCAAGGTGACCGTCAAGTTCGGCAAGCCCATCGACTTCTCGCGGTACGAGGGCATGGGCGGCAATCGCTTCGTCGAGCGCGCGGTGACCGACGAGATCATGTACGAGCTCATGCAGATGGGCGAGCAGGAGTACGTGGACGTCTACGCCGCCAGCCTCAAGGACGGCGTGCCCTCGGGCAGCCGTCCGGACGCGGATCGCATTCCGCAGACCCTGGCGGGCTAGTCCCGCGACAAGCGCGAAAGGCCCCGGGAGACTCGGTCTCCCGGGGCCTTTCGGCATTGCTCAGGTGGTGCGCAGGCGCCGGTGCGCCTCGATCGCCTCGAACTTCGCGAGATTGTGCCGGGCGTCGGCGAGCGCGTCGTGCGCGTCCTTGGGCACCGGCGGCAGTGCGGGTTTGCCGTGCTGCTCCCAGTGCTGGCGCAGCTCGTTGGTGTAGCGCGGCAGCGCCGAGGGCAACTCGACCATCGAACCCCAGAGCTGGCACAGCGCGACGTGATCGTAGGCGCTGGCCCAGGCCCACAGTTCGGGTTCCACCCCGGCGCGCGGGACCAGGAAGCGGTAGAGGTCCTCGCGGAGCTTCTCGCGGCTGCGCCACAGCGGCGACGACGGTTGCGGCAGCTGCGGCAGCACGTAGCGCCGCACGAACGGCCCGGCTTTCTCGGCGTCGAATTCGGTTGAGACGGCATAGTATTCGCGCCCGTCCTCGCACACCACGCCAATGGAGATCAGGTCGATGGTCGAGCCGTCCTCGATGAATTCGCAATCATAGAAATAGCGCAAAAGAGACGGTCCACTCCTCGGTCGGCGGCCGTTGGCGACAACCACCGGCGCGGGATGAGAATGATCAGGGAAGATCATCCGGGATCAGCCTAGGTTCCGGTTCCGGCGCGGGTCCGGGTGGGCGGACGGTACCGGCTCGCCGTCGCGCGGGTTCATCGAATTCGGCCTGCGACGGTGTGGTTTTTCTCAGCCCTGGGTGTAGTCCGCGCGGTTTGTCGCGGTCCGTATTCTGAACGGGTGAACTGGACCGTCGACGTACCGATCGATCGCCTGCCGGAACTTCCTCCGCTGCCCGCGGCGCTGCGCCGGCGTCTGGACGACGCGCTATCCCGCGAGGCCCTACAGCAGCCGAACTGGGATCCCGAACAGGCCGCCAAGATGCGGACCGTGCTCGAGAGCGTGCCGCCCATCTGCGTCCCCGCCGAGGTCGAGGAGCTCAAGCTGCGCCTGGCCGAGGTCGCGCGCGGGGAAGCGTTCCTCATGCAGGGCGGTGACTGCGCGGAGACCTTCGCGGACAACACCGAACCGCATATCCGGGGCAACATCCGCACGCTGTTGCAGATGGCCGTGGTGCTCACCTACGGCGCGAGCCTGCCGGTGGTGAAGGTGGCTCGCATCGCGGGTCAGTACGCCAAGCCGCGCTCGTCCAACACCGACTCCCTCGGGCTCATCTCCTACCGCGGTGACATGGTCAACTCGCTGGTGGCCGATCCGGCGCTGCGCGAACACGATCCGTCGCGGCTGGTGCGCGCCTACGCCAACGCCTCCGCCGCCATGAACCTGGTGCGGGCCATGACCTCGGCCGGAATGGCCGATCTGCACCAGGTGCACAACTGGAACCGCGAGTTCGTGGCGCAGTCCCCGGCCGGCGCCCGCTACGAGGCCATGGGCATCGAGATCGACCGCGCGCTCGCGTTCATGAAGGCGTGCCGGGTCAACGACCCGAACCTGTCGACCGCGCGCCTGTACGCCTCGCACGAGGCCCTCGTGCTGGACTACGAGCGCGCCATGCTGCGCCTGAGCGAGCACCCCGTCACCGGTGAGCCGCTGCTCTACGACCTGTCGGCGCACTTCCTGTGGATCGGGGAGCGCACCCGCGGGCTGAACGGCGCGCACATCGCCTTCGCCGAGCTGCTCGCCAACCCGATCGGGCTCAAGATCGGCCCGACCACCACGCCCGAGCAGGCCGTGGAATACGTCGAGCGCTTGGACCCGAACAACGAGCCCGGCCGCCTGACCCTGGTCGCGCGCATGGGCAACGGCAAGGTCCGCGACGTGCTGCCCGCGATCATCGAGAAGGTGCAGGCCACCGGGCACCAGGTCATCTGGCAGTGCGATCCCATGCACGGCAACACGCACGAGACCTCGAACGGCTACAAGACCCGCCACTTCGATCGGATCGTCGACGAGGTGCAGGGCTTCTTCGAGGTGCACCACGCGCTGGGTACCCACCCGGGCGGCCTGCACATCGAGCTGACCGGTGAGAACGTCACCGAATGCCTCGGTGGCGCGCAGGACATCTCGGATCTGGACCTGTCGGACCGGTACGAGACCGCGTGCGATCCCCGCCTGAACACCCAGCAGTCCCTCGAGCTGGCCTTCCTCGTGGCGGAAATGTTGCGCTGAGCCACCGGGCCGGGCGCCGGACGGCGCTCGGCGACAAGGTGATACGCGTGCGGCCCGATCCTTTCGGATCGGGCCGCGGTGTTTGTCGGGGGTGCTCGAGCCGTTTGCCGTCGCGCCGCTAGGGAATGGCGACCAGGGTGATGGTCGCGCCGGATTCCAGGTTGTTGCCGACGCCGGTGCTCTGGGAGATGACCAGGGACCCGTCGTTGGATGCCAGCTGGCGGACGGTGACCTGCAGGCCGAGGGCCTCCAGTTTGGCGCGGGCGACCGCGACGGTGTTGCCCAACACGTTCGGCACCTCGATGCCGTTGTTCAGGATCAGGGTGACGGCGCTGCCGGATTCGACGGTGGAGCCCGCGGCGGGATCGGTGCTGATCACCTCACCGGATTTGATCTTGGGGTGGAATTCGTTCCGGATGCCGCCGACCGTGAGCCCGGCTTTCTCGAGCACCGCCCTGGCATCGGTCTCGCTCTTGCCGCTCAGGTCCGGGAGCTTCACCGGCAGGGAACCCTTGCTGCGGAACACCTTCACGTTCGCGCCCGCGGGCAGGATGGTCCCGGGCGCCGGATCCACCTTGGCGACCGTGCCTTTCGCGGCCGCGCTGCCGACCTCACCGGCGTCCACCGGCGTCAGCCCGGCGTCCTTGATGGCCTGATTGACGGTGTTCACATCCGCCCCCGCGGCGACCTCGGGCACCCGGGGCTTGCCGTTCGAGACCAGCACCGCGACCGTGGAGCCCTTGGTGAGCTTGGATCCGGCGGGCGGATCGGTGCCGACCACATTGCCCACCGGAATGATGTCCGAGGCCTTCTGCTTGGTTTCGGCCTGGAAGCCCGCGGCTTCGATGGCGGCCACCGCGCGCTGGGTGTCGAGCCCGGCGATCGAGGGGACCGCCTCGTATCTGCCCATGCCCAGCCACCAGCCGCCGATGCCGAGCAGCAGCGCCAGGGTGATCACCACGCCCAGCCACACCATGACCGTGCGGCGGGATTTGCCGTTCTCGCTGCGTTCGGAGCGATAGTCCTGCCGGCCGGGCGGTACGCCCGCCGGCGCGGGCGGGGGTGCGAAGTTCGGCGGGATCTCGCGGGCCGCGGTCATGACCCGGGTGTGCTGATGCGGGGGCGGAGCCGGGGCCTCGGCGGGTAGCCGGGTGGTCAGGTCGGTCGCGCCGGCCGGCGGGGTGTGCTGACGTCGTGCGGGCGCCGCCGCCGGGGTCGCGACCTGGTAGCGGGCGCTGAGGTGTTCGGCCGAGTCCTGGGGCGCGGGCACCCGGTAGTCGGGCAGCCGTAGCTCGTGCGCGATGCGCCGCAGCTCACCCGCCATCTCGGTGGCGTTCGCGTAGCGGTGCCCGGGTTCGCGCGCGGTGGCGTGCGCGACCAGTTCGTCGATCTCGGGGGGTACGCCCGCGATGAAACGGCTCGGGCTGGGCACATCCTTCTCGACGCGCTGCAGGGCGACGGAGATGGAGGTGTCGCCGGTGAACGGGGTACGCCCGGTGAGCATTTCGAAGATGAGCACGCCCGCGGAGTACACGTCGCTGCGCGCGTCGGCGCTGCCGCTGGTGACCTGTTCGGGGGACAGGTACGCGGCGGTGCCCAGGATGACGCTGTCGGAGGTGATGTTGGCGGCGGCGACCGCGCGCACCAGACCGAAGTCGGCGATCTTGACTTCGCCGGAGTCGGAGATGAGCACGTTCTCCGGTTTGATGTCCCGGTGCACCAGGCCGGCCGCGTGCGCGACGCCGATGGCGGCCAGCACGGGCTCGGCGACCGCGCGCACCGCGTGCGGGGGCATGGGGCCGCGTTCGCGCAGCAGCTCGCGCAGGGTTCCGCCCTCGACCAATTCCATGACCAGGAACGGGTGGTCGCCGTCCAGGCCCTGGTCGTACACCGCCACCAGCGACGGATGCTTGAGCTTGGCGACCGCGCGGGCCTCGAGTTCGAAGCGGGTGAGGAACTGCGGATCGGCGGCGAACTTGGGATCCATCACCTTGATGGCGACCGGACGGTCGAGCCGGGTGTCCACCCCCCGGAACACCATGGACATACCGCCGCGCGCGATCGGCGCGTCGATGCGGTAGCGCCCTTCCAGCATCTGGCCGATCAACTGCAACCCTTCCGACGAACGGCCGCTCTCTGCGGCTGGACCCGATGGTAGTCGGGTCGGGGTGTGATGCGGCGGATGCGAGGCGACAGACTACCGTTGTCCGGGTGAGTGCCATCCCTTTCAGCGAAGATGTCCTGCCCGCGTCGGTGACCCTGATCCCGCTGCCCGATGTCGCGGACCGCATGGGCCTGGTCGTGACCCGGGTGCATCAGCTGCTGCGTGATCGCCAGGTCATCGCCGTGCGCCGCGACGGCGTGCTCGGGATTCCGGCGGAGTTCTTCGACGCGCACGGCAACATCGCCAAGCATCTGACCGGCCTCATCACGGTCATGCACGACGGCAAGTACACCGACGAGGAGATCCTCGAATGGGTGTACACCGAGGACGAGTCGCTGCCGGGCCGCCCGATCGACGCCCTGCACGGCGATCTGGCCCGCGAGGTCATCCGCCGCGCGGCCGCCGACCCGTTCTGAGCCGGCCCCGGCGAAGTATGACCGCCGGCCGGGATTGATCGCGACTACCCGGTCGGTGCGGGTCGCGACCGCCTGGTGGCGACCGATCGCGACCACCTGGCCGGTGCCGATCGAGCCACCCTGTCAGCACTGATCGTGACCCCTCGGTCAGTGCGCCGGGTGCAGGGTCCGGGTGGTGAATTCCCTTGCCGCCACGCGTAATCGGCGGTGGGTGGGCACCGTCGCACGGGCGCTGAAGATCTCGTGGTCGTGGCGCTCGATTTCCTCGAGGATGCCGCCGTACAGGGTGGCGGCGGTGCGGATGGCCGGGCGGACGCGCGGGAGCAGCAGGTCGATGCCGGGTACCGCGCGGCGGTAGATGTCGCGGTTGACCGCGATCAGGTGGGACACCGCGCGGCGTACGCGCGGGTCGGTCGTTCCCGTGCGGCGGCATTCGAGCAGCAGGTCGCGGTCCACGCCGAAGGCGGCCAGATCGTCGGCCGGCAGGTAGACGCGGCCGCGATCGAGATCCTCGGCCACGTCGCGCAGGAAGTTCGTGAGCTGGAACGCCTCGCCGAGCGCGGCCGCGGCGGGTTCGGCCTCGGCGACCGGGACCACCGTGCCCAGCACCGGCAGCAATTGCAGGCCGATGGCGGCGGCCGAACCGCGCATGTACTCGCGCAGCGCGGTCATGGTGGGGTAGCGGTCGCGGTACTGCGGGCTGCCGGGGATGTCCATGCGCATGGAGTCCAGGAACACCCAGAAGTGTTCGGGCGCAATGGCATACCGGCGGATGGTGTCGGAGACCGCGAGCAGCACCCGATCCTCGAGGGTGCCCGGATCGGTGTGATCCGCGCCGCCGCCGCCGATTTCCGCCGGGCGCAGCAGTCGTCCGCGTAGTTCGTATTCGAGCCGGTCCAGGTGCGCGGCGGCCGCACCGGCGTGCGCGCCGTCGGAATTCGCCGCCACCGCACCGTCTTCGGCGGTGTCGACCAGGTCGTCCACCAGGCGCGCGAAGGCGTACAGCGCGTGCACGGCCGGTCTTCGCTCGGGCTCGAGCAGGCGGGTTGCCAGGAAATAGGTGCGGCCGTGGGCGGCGGCGATGCGGCGGCAGTCCCGGTAGGCGCGATCCAGCGTGGCCGGGCTCATGCCGGGCTGGGCGGGGTCCCCGCGTGTGCCTGCACGCGCGCGGGCGCCTCGGGGTGGGCGTGCGCGTTCAACCGCAGCGGATCCACCGTGCGCAACGACAGGGCAGCCACCACGGCCGCGAAAGTCGCCAGCGCCACGTGCGGGAAGTTGTAAAGGCCGATGGATCCGTCGGGCTGGAAGACCAGCATGAGCCAGGTGCACAGCCCCACCAGCCACTGCAGTGTCGTGGTGGACAGCGCGAAACCGGCGGCCAGGGCCAGCGGCCACGAGTAGTACCAGGGCAGGGCGGCGGGGGACAGGATCACGATCGCCACGAACGCGATGAGAATGCCGAACACGGCCGCGCGCTCGCTGTTGCGGAACCGCCACCAGGTCCACACCAGCACCACGATCAGAGCCACCGCGCACAGCGCCCGGGTCACGTCCAGCACCGGCTCCAGGCGGAACGGGGTCACCCAGGTGGTGATGTGCGCCATGACCGTCGGCAGCGAGAGCCAGTTGATGATCTTCTTCGAGCCGGACAGCGCGGTGAGCCAGCCGATGCCGACCCCGGCCAGCGCCGAGGCCACCGCGAACACGGCCGCGAACACCGCCACGCCGAGCCCGGCGATCTTGGCGAACATGAGCGCCGGATGCGGCAGCTCGCCCTCGCCGCGCGCGGCCCGGCGTTCGCGTTCGTGAATCATCCAGATCCACACCAGGAACGGCAGCGCGACACCCGCGGTGGCCTTCACCCCGACACCGATGGCGACCACCACGATGCCCGCCACGTGATGGCGCTCGAGCACCAGCGCGATGCCGGCCGCCATGAGTCCTACCATGAGCATCTCGTTGTGCACCCCGCCCATGAGGTGGATGAGCACCAGCGGATTGAGCACGGACAGCCACAGCGCGGTGGTGGGCTTACCGCCCAGGTGTTTGGTCAGATGCGGTACGGCCCAGACCATCAGCGCGAGCCCCGGCAGCATGACCAGGCGCAGCGCGATGGTGCCGGCCACGACGTTCTCCCCGGTGAGGGAGGTGATGGCGCGCGCGAGCAGCAGGAAGATCGGGCCGTAGGGCGCGGTCGTGGTGGTCCACACCGGGCTCACATTGTCCAGCAGCACACCGGGATTCACCACGGGGCCGACCTCGTACGGGTTGAACCCGTCGCGCAGCAGCGCGCCCTGGGCCAGGTACGAGTAGGCGTCGCGGCTGAACATGGGCACCGCGAACAACAGCGGGAAGATCCAGATGCCGACGATCGCGCGCAACTCGTTCAGCGTGACGGTCACGTTCGGGACGTTGCCGATGGTGGCCCGGCCCAGGCGCACCCACGCGGTGATCATGGCCAGCACGCCGATCCAGACGAACACCGTCGACAGCGCGTAGCCGTGCCCGAAGCGCAGCCACGACAGGTGCGCGGCCTCGAGCAGCGGGTCGTTGCGGCGCACACTGCCCGCGCCGAAACCACCGAAGGTGATCATCAGGGCGCCGAAGCAGCCGAGCAGCGCGGCCTTGCCCTCGGGGCTGCGCGCGAAATCGGCGTAGGTGCGCATCCAGTGGTGCGATGCCGTGCCGCCGGTGATCCGGTCGGCGTGGGTGCCGCGCGTGGTGATGGCGGCGTCCGTATCGGGGGTCGGCATCGGTGGTCGTTCCCCCCGGAAAGATCGGCGGCGCCAGCCGCGTTGGTTCAGGACGCGGATGAGTCTAGTGCTTGTGCGGCGGTGCTACCGCCTCGGCAGGGGAGGTTCGGGTCCCGGCATGTCGTAGATCACCCGTGATTCGGGTCGCGGCGAGTTTTCCGGACAGCAGCACGGTCGGCACGCCGACCCCGGGGACCGTGCCCGAACCCGCCAGAACCACGTTGTCACGGCCCGGAACCAGGTTCCGGGTGCGGAAGGGTCCGGTCTGGCGGAACAGGTGCGCCGCGGCGAACGGCGTGCCCGCCAACATGCCCCGATCGCGCCACGTGCGCGGCGTGTCGACGTGGTCGATCCGGAAGTGCTCCGAAATACCTTGGTAGCCGCGGTCTTCCAGTACGCCCAGCAGCTCGCGCAGGTAGAACGGGGCGAGCCGGTCCCAATCCAGCGGGGCCGCGTCCAGATTGGGGCACGGGGCCAGCAGGGAGAGCGGTTCGTGCCGGACGGTGTCCGAGAGCTGCCCGGCGGCGTCGATATGCGTGCCCGGGCGGTCGATGTACAGCGCCGGATCGGTGAGGGCGGGCCGGGTGAGCAGCAGCGACGGATCGCTCATGAGCGATCCGCGGCCGGGGCGGGCGGCGATCTCGGCGAAGGTGCGATCCCATTCGCGGCCGAAGTCGATGGTGTGATGCGCCTGCACCGGCCAGCCGGCCGCGATGTGGGCCGGGACGGTTCCGTGCGCGACCACCGCGGAGGGCGAGGCGCGCAGGCCCCGGCGCCGGCGCAGGCCGAAGCGTTCGAGGCCGCCGATGTCGGCGGTGACGACCACCGCGTCGCACGGCACCTCGCGCCCGTCGGCGACGCGCACCGCGGTGGCCCGGCGGCCCCGGTACTCGATGCCGGTGACCTCCGCGTTCAGCTCCAGCACGCCGCCCGCGTCGGTGAAGGCGCGGGCCAGCGCGGCCGCGATGGCCCGCATGCCGCCCTCGGGGTAGTACACGCCGAGGCAGGTGTCCATGTACGGGATGGCGCCGTAGACCGCGAGGGCCTGATTGGGCGCGGTGCCCGCGAACAGGGCCTGGAAGCTGTAGAGCCGGGCCAGCGGCTCGTCGCCCGCGAGCCGGCGAACACGCGGGCCGAGCCGCCCGAAACCGCCGAGCCGCACCAGTTTCAGCAGCGCCCGGCGCTTGTCCGGGTAGCGCACCATGTCCAGGGGCGAGTCGAAGTTGGTGTCCATGAAGTGCTCGAACTCGGACTCGTAGATGCCGCGCAGCCACGCGCGCAGCCGCCGATAGCGTTGCCCGGCGGCGGCATCGCGCACCCGGGTGATCTCGGCGGTCATCTGTTCCTCGTCCGAGTACACCCCGACCTCGGCGCCGTCGGCGAAGCGCGCGCGGTAGGCGGGCGCGAGTTCGAGAATCCGCAGGCCCGTGGACTCCCGGGTCGCGCCGACCGCGGCCAGGGCCTCGTCGATGAGTTCGGGCACGGTCAGAATCGTTGCGCCGGAGTCGATCTCGTAGTCGTCCCCGCGGTACAGCCCGACCCGGCCGCCCGGGTGATCGGCGCGCTCGAGCACGGTCACCGACCGCCCTGCCCCCCGCAGATGCAGCGCCGCCGCCAGCCCGGACAGACCCGCGCCGACCACGACGACCCGATCACTCGGCCCCGCAACCGTTTTCATGCCCATCACTGCTTTCCCCGCTTCGATATCGGTGCCACACTGCTGCTTCGTGCCGCCACCCCGGCCGGACTGCCGTGGCCCGCGTCACGGGACTCGGCGCGCGCCATCCCGCCCGCGCGTGGCGTCCGCTCCGGATGCCCGTCAGTACGAGCGGGCAGTGGCCGCCAGTGCCATGGCGCGCAGCCTGCGCTTGGCGTCGGCGGTGGCCGTGCTGGCGTCCAGGGCGGTCAGGGCCTGGTCGGTCAGGCTCAAGATGCGCTGTTCGACCGCGTCGACCGCGCCGAGGTCGGTCAGGATCGCGCGCAGTTCGGCGACGAGTTCCGGGGAGACGTCGGTGCCCAGGTTGTCGCGGATCAGGGCCGCGGCGGCCGGGTCGGTGGCGTCGGCGCGGCGCAGGGCCTCGGCGATGAGCACGGTGCGCTTGCCCTCGCGCAGATCGTCGCCCGACGGCTTGCCGGTGACGGCCGGATCGCCGAAGACGCCGAGCAGATCGTCGCGCAGCTGGAAGGCGATCCCGATGTCGGTGCCGAATTCCCGGTAGGCGGCGATGAGTTCGGCGTCGGCGTCGGCCAGGGCCGCGCCCAGGTGCAGCGGTCTCTCGATGGTGTACGCCGCGGTCTTGTAGCGATTGATGCGCAGCGCGGCCTCGACCGATTCGTCGCCGCCGGCCTCGCCGTGGATGTCGAGCATCTGCCCGCCGAGCACCTCGGTGCGCATGGCCGCCCAGACCGGGCCGAAGCGGGCCAGGGCGGCCGGGGGCAGCCCGGCCTCGCGGGTCATGTCGTCGGCCCAGGCCAGGGCGAGATCGCCGATGAGGATGGAGATGGATTCGCCGTAGTGCGGGGCGTCGCCGATCCACCGCTCGCCGATGTGGCGCTGCTCGTACTCCACGTGCACGGTCGGGAAACCGCGCCGGGTGCGTGAGGAGTCGATGATGTCGTCGTGGATGAGCGCGGCCGCCTGCACGAGTTCCAGTGCGGCACAGGCCACCAGCACCGCGTCGGCCTCGGGATCCTCGGGGTCGCGGCCCGCGCCGAGCCAGCCGGTCCAGGCGAACGCGGGCCGGGTGCGCTTACCGCCGCGCAGCACGAACTGCTCGAGCACCCGCACCGCCTCCACCACGACCGGGCCCAGCGGCTCGACGATCTCGCGCCGGGTCTCGAAGAAGGCGGTCAGGCGCTCCTGCACGGCGGCGACGAGCGATTCCGCGCCGACCGGCTGGCGGGTCGGGGTACCGGTTCCGGCGGACAGCGGATCCTCCTCGGGGTGGGTGCCGCGCACTCGCGCGCGACGCGTTCGCGTCCCCGGCCACCGGCGCTCGGCGACCCGCCCGTGCGGTGCTGGGGGAGGTTCGCCGAACAGCCACACCGCGAGCCGACCTGGCCACGGGCGGGGTTCGGCACCGACTGTACCGAGCGGCAGGTTCCCGAAGCACATCCGCCCGCGCCACCCCCGCCGTCTCTGCCCGGTTCGGCGCCGACCCGGCTGTGCTCTACCCGCGCACCGCGCACGTCCCCGTGCCCGCGGCCGGGGCTCATGCCCGATCGGTTCCGATGCGGTGCTCGAGCGGTTCGCGGGTGTGGGCGGGCGTGAAAGTGGCGGGTTCCACAGGTGGGGTGCGCGGGGCGGGGTTCGGCCCGTCGGGGGCGGGTCCGGGGGTGAATATTTTCCTGCGCGGGGCGGAAAATGCCGGTAGGAGGGGTGGGCGGGGGCGGGTTCGGGGGTGGCGGGTGAGCGCGCCCCTTAAACTGGGGCCGTGAGTTTCGAGAATGTACGGGGATATTCGACCCCTGGCCGAGTTTCCCGCACGCCGCTCGTGTCCGGAACTCGCTCGATCGTGCAGCAGCTCGGGCCGCGCCCGGACGGGTCGGTGCCGTTCTCGGTGGAGTTCAACCCGCCGCGCGACGCCGCGGCCGAGGCCCGGCTGTGGCGGGCGGCCCGGGAGTTCGAACGCCTGCATCCGGCCTTCGTGTCCATGACCTACGGGGCGGGCGGGTCCACCCGGGACCGCACGATCCGGGTCACCGGCCAGCTGGCCCGCGAGACCACCCTGCTCACGGTGGCGCATCTGACGGCCGTGGATCACAGTGTCGCGGAACTGCGTTCGATCGTCGGCGCGTACGCGGACTCGGGTATCCGCAATCTGCTGGTGCTGCGCGGCGATCCGCCGGGAGATCCGCTGGGGGAGTGGATCAAACACCCCGACGGCGTGGAATACGCCGAGGAACTGGTGCGCATGGTGCGCGAGCTGGGCGACTTCCACGTGGGTGTCGCCTCGTTCCCGCAGGGGCATCCGCGCTCGGCGGACCTGGGGACCGACACCGCGCACCTGATCGCCAAACTCCGTGCGGGCGCGGAGTATTCGATCACCCAGATGTTCTTCGACCCCGAGCACTACCTGCGCCTGCGCGACCGCGCGCTCGCACTCGATCCGGTCGAGGGCGCCAAGCCGATCATCCCCGAGCTCATGCCCATCACCTCGCTGCGAACGGTGCAGCGCGCGGTGGAACTGTGCGGGCGGGAACTGCCCGCGGGAGTCATGGAGCGGTTGCAGCGGGCCGCGGGTGACGGCCCGCAGGAGAACAAGGCGGCGGTCCGCGCGGCCGGCATCGAGATCGCCACCGAGATGGCCCAGCGTCTCATCGACGAGGGCGCGCCCTGCCTGCACTTCATCACCCTGAACTTCGCCAAGGCCACCGGCGAAGTGCTGGCGAACCTCGGCTACGCGGTGGCTCCGGCGGCCGTGCACGCCTGATCGCGCGGCCCGCACCGAATCTGGTGCCCGGACGTGTGCCGCGCTGAATCCGGCACCGGGCGTGCCGGGCGAAATGTCTGGAATGTGCTGATCAGCGGAGTAGCGTGCGACCTCGACCGCGACGTTGAGGAGCCATCATGTCCATGCTGCCGCACCTCGTACGTGTCGCAGGCGTGCTGAGCGCCTGTGCGCTGCTCACCGCCGCCGGTCCGGCGGTAGCGGATCCCCCGGATCCCGCCGCACCGGAGATACGCAACTCTCCGGCTACCAGCTTGGGTCAGGGTTCGGCGGCCGATTCCGGCACCGCTGCGGGGAACGGAGTCGCCGCCGCCCTGGCCCAGGGCGTCGCCGCCGCGATGGCGAACGGCCTCGGCCCGCGGGAGAC
>NZ_JBEXUS010000131.1:0-20291 GCF_040614455.1 Nocardia sp. NPDC005978 | reverse complement strand
GCCGAGGCACCCGCTGCCGAGGCACCTGCGGCTGCGGCCCCGGCATCGGCGGCTCCCGCCGAGGCCAAGCCGTCCATCGCGCCCAAGGGCCTGGCCATGAAGTCCGGCCTCAAGCGCCCTACGACCAAGGCGCCCGGCGCGGCCGCTCCCGCTCCGGCGGCTCCGGCCGCCGAAGCGCCTGCGGCACCGGCTACTTCGGCTCCGGTCGAAGAGGTCGCGGAGGAGGTGGCGGCTCCGGCCGAGACCACCGCTCCCGAGACCAACGGCACCCCGGCCGCCAACGGCACCGAGGCGAACGGCACCGAGGGCAACGGCGCGGCCAATCCCCCGGCCGCCAAGCCCGGTGGACTCGGCTTCAAGTCCGGCATGAAGGCCCCGGGCAAGAAGAACTGACCCGCACCGCCTGACCGTCGAGGGCGCGCTACCACCCCGGTAGCGCGCCCTTCGCGTTTTCGCGCGCCCGCCCGGACACCGCGCCGAATGCTGATCTTCAGCCAGTCGTCGTTAATCGTTGGCAAACGCATGGGCGGGTTTTCGCCCATACTGCAAGGTATGACGGAGACGCGGGCGGTGCGGGTGGAGATCGGCGTGGAGTCGCTGGCCGGGGTGCGGATCGCGGAGGCGGCGGGGGCGGATCGCGTCGAGTTGTGCACCGGGCTGGCGGTGGGCGGACTGACGCCGAGTGCGGCGTTGATCGAGGCAGCGGTGCTGGAGGTCGTCGACACCGAGGTCCACGTCCTGATTCGGCCGCGCCCGGGCGACTTTCGGTACACCGCCGAGGAAGTGGCGATCATGCGCGCCGATATCGAGCTCGCACGACGGGTGGGCGCGCACGGCGTGGTGATCGGAGTGCTGGACGAGCGCGGAAATCTGGACGCCTCGGCCAACGCCGAGCTACTGGCCGCTGCGGACGGTCTCGAGGTCACCTGTCACCGGGCTTTCGACGTCTGCGCCGATCCCTTCACGGGCTTCGACCTCCTGCTGGAATCGGGCTTCACCCGGCTGCTCACCTCCGGCCGGCAGGACTCGGTGCTGGACGGCGTACCGCTCATCACGCAGCTGGTGAACCTGGCCGACGGGCGCATCGACGTGATGGCCTGCGGCGGCGTGCGCGCCGACAACGCCCGGCGCGTGATCGAGCTGACGCACGTGCGCGATCTGCATGCCGCCGTGCGCATTCCGGTGCCTGAGTTGCCGCATCCCGATGCCGAGGTCTCCTTCGCCGAATTCGGCGCACCGCGCGGCTTCGATCATTTCGTCACCGATGCCGACGGCGTGTCGGCGCTCTGCGTGGCGGCGCGCTCGACGGTCTGAATTCAGCGTTTTCCCAGCTACTTACGAGTCAGGTTTGCTGCGCGCGTATCGAAGTTTGCTGTGCGCAACGAATTTTCGATCTTCTGAGCTAGGACGCTTGACCAAAGCGTTGCCGAACCATATCTTTTAGAGCACGATTCTGCTTCAAAGTGATCCAGATCACGTCACAGCTATGTCACGAGACAGCGTGCGGGCCCCCCGCTGTCTCACTCTCGCAAGGAGTTTCACGTGGTTAGTAGAAGACTGTCCATTGTCGGGGCCGCCCTGGGCATTTCGCCCATTCTGGCACTGTTGCCCGCCGGTGACGCCCAGGCGCACGGCTACATCACGACCTTCAGCAGACAGGCCCAGTGTGCCGCGGGCACGGTGTCCTGCGGCGCCATCAAGTACGAACCGCAGAGCGTGGAAGGCCCCAAGGGCCTGCGCAATTGCAGCGCGAACCTCGGCCAGTTCGCCGACCTGGACGACGATTCCAAGCCCTGGAAGGTCCAGTCCGTCGGAAAGACAGCGACTTTCAGCTGGACGTTCACCGCCAATCACCGGACGCTGAACTGGGAGTACTACATCGGCGACACCCGGCTCGCGGTGTTCGACGGCAACATGCAGCAGCCCGCGCAGGGCACCTCGCACACGATCGACTTCGGCAATTTCACCGGCCGCCAGAAACTGCTGGCCATCTGGAACATCGGCGACACCGCCGCGGCGTTCTACTCGTGCGTCGACGTGCAGATCGGCGGCGGCGGCGGAAACCCGCCCACCACAACGCGTCCCAGCACGCCGCCGGTGACCACGGCGCCCACGACCGTGCCGCCCACCACGAAGCCGCCGGTCACGACCAAACCCCCGGTCACCACGCCGCCCGCGACCACGCAGCCGCCGGTGACCACCACCCACCACCATCCGACGACCACGATCCCGACCACCACGGACAAACCGGCGGGCGACGAATGGCGGGTCGGCGGCAAGTACGCCGTCGGTGACGTGGTGACCTATCAGGGCAACCGATACCGGTGCCGGCAGGCACACACGGTGTACGACCCGAATTGGATGCCGACCGCGACCCCGGCGCTGTGGCAGCGACTCTGATCGCCCGCCCGGCCCGGTGAGAACGCTGCGAGAGTGGTGATCCAACCCCGGAACACCACTCTCGCAGCAGCTTTCGCGCCGATTTACCGGACGCCGGTGAGCCGCGAACGCAATGCGGGGGGCATCGCTCCGGACCCGGAACCTGGCACCACGATGAACCGGAATTCTTGGCAATTGCAGAGCAACTCGAACCGCACGGTCACCGTACTCGATCACACCCCCAACCGTCCGCTTCCACACGCCCAGCGTGTCAGCGAATTCGGCGTTCGCACCGCCCGCCCGTACCCGCCACGTGCCGCAGCGCCGGATGCGAATCGGACGATTCGAACGAAAGCCCCGATCAGGGCCTGGAGTGCCTGCCCCCGCGCGGTCGCGGCGGGTCATCCGGGTCCGTCGGCGTATTCGGCTGAGCCGCATCGCTTCCCGGTCCCCAGCCCGCACCGCGATCCGGGCGCTCGCCCGCACCGGGTCCGGGCGCGGAGTTCCACGGATCGAAGTCGCTCGGCGCACCCCCGGCCGGCCGGGGCTGAATCGGGTTGGGCGGCAGCGGCCTCGGATACCCGCCGGTGATCGGGTGCCTGGGGTCGGTGACATCCTCCGGACTGCCCGCCGCCGAATTCGCGCGCAGGGACCAGGGCGCCGGCGGCTGTTCCGGATTCGGCCCCGGACCCGCGTACGGCGGATTCGCCTGCGGCGCATCCGAAGGCGGCGATCCGGCGCCGGGCCGGTCCTTGCGCAGCGACGCACCGGTGGATGGTGCGCCCGCACCCGTGGCGCGCGGGCGGCGCGTCCCGCCGGTGGCGCCCGTCCCGCCCTCCGCGAGCGGGCGTTTCGTACCGGCGCCGGCTCGTGCGCCCGCCGTTCGGCGGGCGACCGCACCCGAGCGGACCGGCGCCGGCTTGCGGCCGAACGGCCGGGCCAGCATGACCGCGATGGCCGTGGTAAGCGGTACCGAGAGGGCGAGCGCGATGCCGCCCACCGCGGAACGCGCGATCTCGATGCCGACCGCGTCGCCGGTGAGCACGTCCTTGATCGAGCGCCCGGCCACGCTGAACAGCAGCAGCAACGGCAGCGCGCCACCGGCGTAGGCGAGCACGAGGGTGTAGACGGTACTGGCGATGTGGTCCCGGCCCACCCGCATGGCGGAGCCGAAAATGCTGCGGCGCGTGGCCTTCTCGTCCAGCGCCGCCAGCTCGAAGGCGGCCGACGCCTGGGTGATGGTCACGTCGTTGAGTACACCGAGCGAGCCGATGATGAAGCCCGCCAACAACAATCCGGTGATGCTGACGTGCTGCAGGTAGGTGGCGACGTTGGTGTTCTGCTCTTCGGACAATCCAGTCAGATGGGTCATCTCCAGGGCGACCCAGGACAGCACCGCGGCCAGCACCATGGACGCGAGGGTGCCCAGGAGCGCCGAACTGGTCCGCAGATTCACCCCGTGCGCCAGATACAGCACCGCGTAGAGGATGAGCGCGCCGGAGACCAGCGCGACCGGGATCGCCGGTTTGCCGTCCAAAAGTGCTGGGAGCAAGAACTTTACGACGACGCCGAAGGCGAAGACGAGCCCGATCAGCGCCCGCAGGCCGCGCCAGCGCGCCACCGCGATGATCACCACCGCGAAGATGATCACGATGATGGTCAGCGGCAGCCCGCGCGCGTAGTCGTCGAAGGAGTACATGGGCGCGCCGCTGGCGTCGGTCTGCCGCACGATGCGCAGCGAATCCCCGACGTGCAGCTGCGGTTGCCCCGGGCCCTTGGCGATTTCGAAGAGGGTCTTGTTGCCCTCGTGCGGGCCGGAGTCGATGGTGATGATGCTGCGTTCGCAGGTGTAGGAGTTGTTCCGCGGCGGCAGCGGCTCGTCGGCGAAGACCCGGCCGATCGACGGACTGCCGCAGGCGCCGATGTCCTGCATGACGACGGTGCCGCCCTCGGTGGTGACCGCGCCGCCGCCCGCGCTCTGCATGGGCAGCGGGATGTCGACCTGTTGCGCACTGGGCCACAGCCATACCAGACCGGCCACGACCAGCACGCCGATGACGGCGAGCAAGCCGACGACCACGCGGGCGGCGGTCGCGCCGATCGCTAGTGGTCCCGAATGGTCGTGGGAATGATGATGGTGATCGCTCACTCGGGGAGCCTAAACGACAATCGTTCTCGAAGTACGAAGGGCTGTCCCGAGGCGGGACGGAGAAGTGGGAGGGGGCGGCGGAGAGCAGGGGGATGTCTCCGCCGCCCGGGGATCGGCGGCCCAGGGGGGGTAGGCCTGCCAATCCAGGACCGGACGGCCCAGGGGGGGTAGGCGGTCCGGTCGGGCACCTGAGTGCCAAGGCCTACTGTACACAAAAGGCGGTTCTTTGCGCTAGCTAAGTCTCTAAAAACCGAACTTTTTCGTACCAGCGGTTTGTTTTCGACCGTGTCACTTGTGCGCCACTGGTCAAATGCCCAGTTCAACCCTATTGACGGTAGCCCGCCAGGAAGTTACCGAACCGCTCGATGGCCACCGACAGGTCCCGCGCCCACGGCAGCGTGACGATCCGCAAGTGGTCGTGATGCGGCCAATTGAAGCCCGTGCCCTGCACCATCAGGATCTTCTCCTGCAGCAGCAGATCCAGCACCAGCTTCGAATCGTCGTGGATCTCATGCACTTCCGGGTCCAGTCGAGGGAAGGCGTAGAGCGCGCCGCGCGGCTTCACACAAGAGACACCGGGGATCGTGTTGAGCTGCTCCCACGCCACGTCCCGCTGTTCGAGCAGGCGGCCGCCGGGCAGGATGAGGTCCTCGATGCTCTGATGCCCGCCCAGGGCCACCTGGATCGCGTGCTGCGCGGGCACATTCGGGCACAGGCGCGAGGAGGCCAGCAGCGAGATGCCCTCCAGGAACCCCTCCGCGTGATCCTTCGGACCGGTGATCACCAGCCAGCCCGAGCGATAGCCCGCGACCCGGTAGGCCTTGGACAAACCGTTGAACGTCAGGCACAGCAGATCCGGGGCCAGCGACGCCAGCGAGACGTGCTTGGCGTCGTCGTAGAGGATCTTGTCGTAGATCTCGTCCGCGAGCAGCAGCAGCTGGTGCTTGCGCGCGAGATCCACGATCTGCTGCAGCACCTCCGTCGAATACACCGCGCCCGTCGGATTGTTCGGATTGATCACGACAATGGCCTTGGTCTTGTCGGTGATCTTCGATTCCATGTCGGCGATGTCGGGCTGCCAGCCGTTGGACTCGTCGCACAGGTAGTGCACCGGCGTGCCGCCGGCCAGGCTGGTCATGGCCGTCCACAGCGGGTAGTCCGGCGCGGGCAGCAGCACCTCGTCACCGTTGTTCAGCAGCGCCTGCATGGTGATCGTGATGAGCTCGGAGACGCCGTTGCCCAGGTAGACGTCGTCGACATCGAATTCCGGGAACCCCGGGACCAGTTCGTAGCGGGTGACGATCGCCCGGCGCGCGGGCAGTATGCCCTTGGACTCGGAATAGCCCTGCGCGTACGGCAGCGCCGCGATCATGTCGCGCATGATCACATCGGGCGCGTCGAACCCGAACGGCGCGGGGTTGCCGATGTTCAGCTTGAGGATGCGGTGCCCCTCCGCCTCCAGCCGTGCCGCGTGCGCGTGTACCGGACCCCGAATTTCGTAGACGACGTTCTGGAGCTTGGTGGACTGCTCCAAGACGCGCGGGGACCGGTGCGGTAGGTGACTGGAAGGGCTCACCCGACCATCGTGCCAGTTCCGCGTTCCCGCCACCCCGGGACCCGGCCGCGTGCCGCCCACCGGCCCGTCTACCGCCCGGCGTCCGGGGGCAGCATGCCCTTGGCCGCGGTGGTGCCGCAGAACTCCTCGATCCGCTCGTCCAGCCGCCGAGCCTCGCCCGCCTCCCGGAACTCCGGGCGGATCAGGCGCTGGCGCAGCCCGGTCAGGCGCTCCTCCAACTGGGCGATGCGCTTGTCCTCGTCCAGGCGCAGCACCGGTTGCAGGGCCTCGGCCGCGCCGTCCAGGCTGCCGTTGATCAGGTGCGCGGCGGCGCTGTCCACCCGCGCCAGCGACTCGGCGCCGTAGGACCGCTGCTCGGTGGGCCCGTTGGCGTACAGGTCGATGGCCCGTTCGGTCGCCGTGAGCGCGGGCTGGGCCTGGCCGAGATGGATGTAGGTCGCCCCGGCGTAGTAGTGGCTCTTGGGCTCGTTGAACCCGAACACGCCGCCGACCTCGTCGTGCAGGACGTCGTTGCCCGCGGCGCCCTCGCGGGCGGCCTCGGCCGCGCGGATGCAGCGCTCGGTGTCGGCGACGCTGCCCAGCTTGGACCAGATGCGGGCCTCGATGTTGTGCAGGCGCACCCGCGCCGTCACCGATTCCGCGTACTGCTGACCGCTCTGGGCCAGCAGCACCGCGCGCCGCGGGCGCTCGGACCAGTACTCGATGAGCGCCTGCATACCGCGGGTCCAGGCGCGTAATCCGTTGTGCTCGCACAGTTCCGCGTACGCCCAAGCGGCCCTTGCCTGTTCGCCGGCGGCGTCGACGTAGCCGAGATCGGTGCTGGCGTTGGCCAGCAATCCGGACAGCGTCCCGGCCAGCAGATACAGGTGCCCGGTGTCGGCCGGGCGTTGATGACCTTCGAGCAACCGGTAGACGCGGCGGCGCACCCGCAGCATCTCCACCATCATCGGCACCGGTGGCACATGCACGTAGTCGTTCGCGATTCGCGTGACGTCGGCGTCGAGCTGCTCCAACATGGTCGCTCCCACGTTGGTGCTCTCCGCTCTGCCGGCATGGTCGCTCGCTTCATGAGCAGCCGCCATGATCAGATCCCTCTCCGAAATCGCCGCTAACGCATCACCCCGCATCGCACCCGAATCCACGAGCGCCAGCAGTTCCGCGTCGCTGGAATAGCTGGCGGCAGCCGCGGTGGGTTGCCCGGTGGGGGAACCTCCTTGGCGCGCATCGAAGTCCGGCACGGACGGCCGATCGATCAGGGGCTGGTCGATCAATGCCGCGAACCGTGCCCGAACGATCTCGTCGGACCTGGCGAGGGAAGTATCGAGAGCGGCTTGATTGACGGGACGGGGATGTACCCGATTCCCCCCGGCCTCCCACTTCGAAACCAGGCGTTCGTGCACACCCAAATGTGCTGCGAACTCCCGAATACTCATTCGTTTGGCATCGCGGAGGGCACGGGCCTCTTTACCTGACCACTGCCGGACCACGATGTCATCCTTCCGAACGAACTCCGATGTCCAGGGTACGAGCGAGAACCGGCCACGGCCACAGCCGAAACCCAGCTGGTACCAGGCTTTATACGCGTCGGCAATAGAGGCAGCGAAAGGGCAGTGTAAGGCGGGTGTGCGGGCATACCCACCCGTCCGTAAGAACCGCGACCCTGGAGGCGGAGGTAAGGGAGCGGGTGTTGAACGCGGACAAGCTGAGAACGGTGCAGGACTGGGTGTCGTACTACCGGCACGAAACCGGTCTCCCGGTCGCCGAGCGCGGCGGCTTCGTCATGCTGCCCGTGACCGGTCATGTCGCCGTGGTGCATCTGCCCGTCGCTCGCGCCGAAAAGGTCCGCACCGCACTGCATCAGCACCGGCGCACCGGGCCGATGCTGGCGCGCCAGATTCGCTGGAGCTTTCTGGCCGAACCGGATTCGCGGCCCGGCGTGCAGATCATGGAGGCGCTCAATCGACTCGACGTCGGCATACCCGCCGTCGGCAGCGCGGTCATGCTGCCCACCGGCCTCGGCCGGTGGACGCGGGAGGGCTGCCACTGGGTGGTACCTCCCACCCGAGAACTTCAACTCCCACCCCTGTCGGTGATAGTCACGACAGCTCTGGCGGTGGGAAGCGGAAGCGAGGACTGAAACGCAGCCGGCCCTCGCACCGGCGCAGGCGCGCGCCGGAATCCACCGAGTCCGCCCCTTTCTGGCAGTCGACGGGGCGGACTCGGCGGGTGAGTACGGCTGGAACAACAGGCTTTACGGGCGATATGCCCGATCAGCGGGAATCGGTTACGGCGCGGGTTGCTGCGGGAACAGCGGCGGCAACGTGGGGACCACGACCGGCGGCAGGCCCGGAATGATGGTGAAGGTGTTGGGACCGGGCGCGGGCGGCGCCGCCTCGGTGGTGGTCGTCGCCTGGCGCGGCGGCGGGGCGGCCAGCGACTCGTTGGTGGCGTCGCTGGTGGCCGGGGGCGCGGTGGTGGCCTCGACCGCGGGCGTGCGCGTGGTCGTCGGGGGAACCGAGCTGGACGCGGCGTCACTGCTCTGCGAATCGTGTTCCAGCACTTGCGGACCCCAGCCGATGGAGACGCCGATGGCGGCCACCACGACCAGTGCGCCGACCGCGACCCCGGCCACGCTGATCTCGCGGCGGCGGCTGAACTTCTCGCCCGGGCCGGTCGTCGGATCGGTGCGCCGCGAACGCCAGGACGGCGCGGCGGGCGCGGGCATCGGCAGCGCGTCCTCGAAGGCGTTCGGGAACGGCGTGTTCGCCGCGCGCTGGCGCACCGGGCGCGCCAGCAGGGCCGCGCCGCGGGTGGCGACGCTGCCCGGACCCGGCGCAACGATCACCGGAACGCCCAGCCAGCGACGCAAAACCCTTGCCACCAGGGGAATCTGGGCGCAGCCGCCGATCAGGGCCACGGCCTGGACCTGCTGCTCCGACCGCAGGATGACATCGCGGGTCATGCGCGCCGAGGATTCGACGGCCAGCATGATCAACGCCTCGAAGTTCTCCTGCGACAACAGCACCAGGCCCTCGGTGGAGGGCAGCGCGACGGCGCTGCTGCTGGAGAGCTGCTCCTTGGCCTGGCGGCACAGCGAATCCAGCTCGGCCAGGCCGGCCGCGTCCGGCGGATGCGCGATCCGGCCGGAGGCGATCTGCTGTTCGCGGATCAGCGAATCCAGGTAGTCACCGCTGATGTCGCTGGTGCGCTCGGTGATGTTGATCTGGCGCGAACCGGTGTCGACCACGCTCACCGACAGTCCGGACGCGCCCAGGTCGTACAGCGCCACGGTGCCGTATCCCTGCAGCTCACCGGAGTATTCCAGAAACTCCAGGGCGGCAACGACATCCGGGATGAGCTCGTAGTTGGTGAACTGCCTGCGCGCCATCTCGGCGCGGATCGCGCGGGCGTGCTGCTCGTCGCGGTAGGCGATGGCGGTGGCGACGATGTGCGGATCGGCGGCCAGGATCGACCCCACGGCGTCGGCCGCCAATTCCTCGACCCGGCGCGCACCGACCGGAACCGCCTGCACGTCGAAATTCTCGGCGGTGGGGTGCTCGGGGGAGTTCGCCAGCGGACGCGCGACGCGAACGGCGCCGGACCCCACCGAAACTCCCAAGACCGAACTCATCTGCTGCCCATTTCGTTGCCCCGCTCACCGAACCGCGAGCGGCCCGGGGCCACCTGCGAATCGCCCGCGGAACAACCGGGCGCGGAGCGGTGGAACCACAACATCACGATGTGGTCACTGTACCTGTCGGGGCCACCTTACGACGTGCCGAGCGTTACGTACACCCGCAAGCGGGCAGACCGGACGCGAGTTACCGTGCCGGGACCCGGAATACGCGTGCGATCGTCCCCGCGAAGGGCAGGGACGAGGCAGTTCAGTTGCCGCTGACGGACTGGAAATTCAGATACGCCCGCGACGGAGTCGGGCCGCGCTGGCCCTGGTACTTCGAGCCCGCCGCCGCCGAGCCGTACGGGTGCTCGGCCGGGCTGCTCAGCCGGAACAGGCACAGCTGCCCGATTTTCATGCCCGGCCACAGGGTGATCGGCAGGTTCGCCACGTTCGACAGCTCCAGCGTGATGTGCCCGCTGAAACCCGGATCGATGAAGCCCGCCGTGGAATGGGTGAGCAGGCCGAGCCGGCCCAGGCTCGACTTGCCCTCGAGGCGACCGGCCAGATCGTCGGGCAGGCTGCACACCTCGAGGGTGGAGCCCAGCACGAACTCACCCGGGTGCAGCACGAACGGCTCGCCCGGGGTCGGCTCCACCAGCGTGGTCAGCTCGTCCTGCCGCTGTGCGGGATCGATATGGGTGTACCGCGTGTTGTTGAACACCCGGAACAAACTGTCCAGCCGCACATCGATACTCGACGGCTGCACCAGCGTGTGGTCGAACGGGTCGAGCCCGAGACGCCCCGCGGCGATCTCCGAACGGATGTCGCGATCAGAAAGCAGCACTGGGATATCTTGCCCTCCGCTTCGCTGCGGGCGGGCCGCGGCCCCTGAAGTCTCGTTCTTCCCTCCCTCCGCTCCTCCGCTTCGCTCCCCCGCTCCGCTCAGTCCAGAACGAGACGGGCCGCGGCCTTGCGGCCGGTGGGCGGGGAAGGGACGCGGCCTGATGGGGACGCGGCCTGATGGGGAGGTGGCCTGATGCGGAGGTGCCACACCTTTCGGGTCTGGGTGCCAAGGCGGCGGGGTGGGCGTGGCGCCCACGGCCAGGGTGCAGCGGGCGCGAGTGGTCTTGGGGCTATTCCTTCTCCAGGGTGGGGCTTTCCTTGTCCGAGGTGGGGCGATCCTCAGGGGCGGAGTCTTCGAGGGCCGGGGGTTCCGCGGAGTCTTCCAGGACCGTGGCTTCGGTGGCTTCGACCGATTTGTGGGGGCGGCTGCCCCAGCCGGCGTGGGCCTCGGTGCGCATGCGCTCGACCATGTGGGGGTAGTGGAGTTCGAAGGCGGGGCGTTCGGAGCGGATGCGGGGGAGCTCGTAGAAGTTGTGGCGCGGGGGCGGGCAGGTGGTCGCCCACTCCAGGGAGTTGCCGTAGCCCCAGGGATCGTCGACGGTCGCGAGCTCGCCGTAGCGGTAGCTCTTGAAGACGTTCCAGACGAACGTGACCATCGACAGGCCGAGCACGAACGAGCCGACCGTGGAAATGGTGTTCAGGGTGGTGAATCCGTCGCTCGGGAGGTAGTCGACGTAGCGGCGCGGCATGCCCTCGTTGCCCAGCCAGTGCTGCACCAGGAACGTCAGGTGGAAGCCGAAGAACGTGGTCCAGAAGTGCAGCTTGCCCAGGCGCTCGTCCATCATGCGGCCGGTCATCTTCGGGAACCAGAAGTAGATGCCCGCGAAGGTCGCGAACACGATGGTCCCGAACAGCACGTAGTGGAAGTGCGCCACCACGAAATAGGTGTCGGACACGTGAAAGTCGAGCGGGGGCGACGCGAGCACCACGCCGGACAGACCGCCGAACAGGAAGGTCACCAGGAAGCCGATCGACCACAGCATGGGCGTCTCGAAGGTGAGCTGCCCGCGCCACATGGTGCCGATCCAGTTGAAGAACTTCACCCCGGTGGGCACCGCGATGAGGAACGTCATGAGCGAGAAGAACGGGAGCAGCACCGCGCCGGTGGCGTACATGTGATGGGCCCACACCGCCACCGACAGCGCGGCGATCGAGAGTGTCGCGTAGACCAGCGTCGAATAGCCGAACAGCGGTTTGCGACTGAAGACCGGGAAGATCTCGGTCACGATGCCGAAGAACGGCAGCGCGACTATGTACACCTCGGGATGGCCGAAGAACCAGAACAGGTGCTGCCACAGCAGCACCCCGCCGTTGGCCGCGTCGTAGATGTGCCCGCCCAGGTGCCGGTCGACGGCCAGTGCCAGGAGCGCGGCGGTCAGGATCGGAAAGGCCAGCAGCACAAGCACACTCGTCACCAGGATGTTCCAGGTGAAGATCGGCATGCGGAACATCGTCATGCCCGGGCAGCGCAGGCAGATCACCGTGGTGATCATGTTGACGCCGCCCAGGATCGTGCCGACGCCGGAGACCGCCAGGCCCATGATCCACAGGTCGGCGCCCACGCCCGGGGAGTGCGTGAAGTCGCTGAGCGGTGTGTATCCGGTCCAGCCGAAATCGGCGGCCCCGCCCGGGGTGATGAAGCCGGCCGTGGCCATGGTGGCGCCGAACAGGTACAGCCAGTAGCTGAAGGCGTTCAGGCGCGGGAACGCCACGTCCGGTGCGCCGATCTGCAAGGGCAGCACCGCGTTGGCGAATCCGAACACGATGGGGGTGGCGTAGAACAGCAGCATGATCGTGCCGTGCATGGTGAACAGCTGATTGAACTGTTCGGCCGAGAGGAACTGCATCCCCGGGCGCGCCAGCTCGCTGCGCATCAGCAGCGCCATGAGGCCGCCGATCAGGAAGAACGTCATCGCGGTGCAGAGGTACATGATCCCCAGCACCTTGGGGTCGGTGGTCGTCACCGCCTTCCACAGGAAGGAGCCCTTCGGCCCCATGCGGGGCGGATAGGGCCGCGCGGCCTTCAGCTTCGGGACATCCTGCGACGGCACGGCGGTCATGTGTCCTCCTCGACCCCCGAACAGGAGACCGAGACACACGTCAGCTAACCCTCAGCGCACCCAAAGTCCCTGTGGTGGACGGGCTTTCAACCCTGCGAGCCAGTGTAAGACCGAGACGAAACCGAACCCCCTACTTCGGCGAAACAACTCACCCGCCCCCGGCGCGCCGCCCCCGACACGGCCCGCTCCCGGCCCCGCGCTCCGAGTTGCCCGCGCCCCCTCTGCGCCCTCCGCCACCCTCCGGACCAGCTTCGACGCGTAAAGAGTTGCGTTCCGCGTCCCCGCGTCTGATAGAGTCGCGGACGCGTCCAGACGCACATGCCGATGTAGTTCAATGGTAGAACTTCTGCTTCCCAAGCAGATGGCGCGGGTTCGATTCCCGTCATCGGCTCCACCGGATACACGCCCCGGCCAGGATTTCCCGGCCGGGGCGTTTTCCATGGATCGGCACTTCGCTGTACGCGACACCGAATGAGTCGTAGCCTCGGGCTATGGGTCTGGACTGCGGAGAACGCGTGCGGAACGCACGCAAACGGAGCGGGCTGACGCAGAGCGAATTGGCCGAGCGATGCCCGGATGTCTCACTGTCACAGCTGCGCGCGATCGAACGCGGCGAATACAACCCGCGGCAGTACGCCCTGCGGCAAATGGCCGTGGCCCTGCGGGTCCGGACATCGACCCTGGCCGACGGTGGCGACGCCGAGTACGCCGACGTCGAAACCGAGGCGGCCTGGACCTCGGTGCGCCGCGCGCTGATCGGGCAATTCCCGGAAGCGGACAGCCCCGCCTCGGTGATCGGGGTGCGCACCGATCTCGAAAGCCTGCGGGGAATGCTCGGCACGCACCGGTACGGCGAAGTCGCCGCCCGGTTACCGGGACTACTGCGCGATACGGACGACATCGACGGCCAGGGGCGCACGATTCGATCACGTGTACTGAATCTGACCGGGTGGATGCTGACGCAATGCCGCCAATTCGACTTGGCCGAGGCAACACTCGATCGCGCCATCGACGCGTCCGAGGATCGTATGGACGCCGGAGCGGCGGCGAACACCCTGGTGTGGGTTCTGCTGCGGCAGGGGAAGATCGCTCAGGCCCGGGACACGGCCATTCGATGGGCGGATGAGATCGAACCGCGGTTCTCGCGGGCGACGACCGCCGAGTTGTCGGTATGGGGCCGCATGTGGCTGTACGTCGCGAACTGTTCCCTGCGCGACAACGCGACCGGCGACGCCGAGGACGCGATGAACCTCGCACGCGCGGCGTCCGCCAGGATCGGCCAGGAGGTGTACACCGACGCGTCGACCGTGCGCACGTTCGGCCCGATCACCGTGGCGCACATCGCCGCCGAAGGCTACGCCCTCGAAGGCAGGGCAGCGCTTGCGCTTTCGATCGCCGAGCAGACTCCGGTGGCAACGCTGCAGCCCGTCGCGGCCAGCCGGCTTCGGCATCGGCTCGACGTCGCCAGTGCGCACAGCCAACTCGGGCAGTACGGCGAAGCCATGGCGGTGCTACAGCGGACGTGGAGCGACGCGCCGGAATGGCTTGTACAGCAACGGTATGCACGTGACGTGATGTCGTCGATCATCACCAAGCGGCGCACTTTGACGCCGGAGATGCGCGATCTCGCGGACAAGATTCGTTTGGAGTACTAGTTCACATTCGTCCCAGGAATGACGCTTTCGGCTGACAGGAGCCGGAAGCGTCATTTTCTTGGATGCCCCCTGATGCGAGCCTTTTTCCAGCGCCCGGTGCCGAATCGGCAAACCGCCTCGGACCACTCGTCGGCGCCCGCATTCCCAAGGATCGGAGGGCACCGGATATGGAACTGATTCTCTCGGCCGCAGTGATCGCCATCGCGACGATCCTCGCCGCACTGCGTTCTGCCGCATCGAGCGCCGCGGCGCACTCCGCCGGGACGGGCCGCCATCGCGCGGCCGTCTCGGTGGACGACATCCGCGCACGGCTCGCCGCCGAGGCCGAGCGCCTCCTCCCCGCCGGGAGGTGGTGAGGATGCGATCGGCGATCGGATACCTGCGCAGCGACCTGGCCGGCGCCCGGCAGCGCCGACACGAGACCGAAATCCGTTACGCCGCAGCGATGGCGGGATACGACCTGCGCAAGATCGCGGCGTTCAGCGACAGGACCGACGACCGCATTCATCGCATCCGGGTGATGCTGGACCGCCTCGGCGTCGACGCGGTCATCACCCCGAGCCTGGACCACCTCGAGTCCGCGATCGTGCCCACGGCGCTGACCGAGGTCGCCGACGTACTCACGATCGAACCCGCGCGCACCTATCCGCGGACACCGCCGACGACCACGACGGAAGGCTGAGGGTCATGGACGAGACGAACGCCGATCAGCCGGTCTCAACGTTCGCGTGCTCGCCGGACCTCGCGGCCCTGATGACCAAAGCCGAGGACATCGCGGTCGCGGGGAGCGCCCCGAACGTCGGCGTCGAGCACGTCCTGCTGGCGATGCTCGCCGACCCGGGCCTCATCGTCCGGGCCGGGCTGGCCATCGCCGACGATCCGCGCGTGGTCTTCGTGCGCCTCGGTCAGGCAGCCGCCCGGGGAACCGTCAGCGCCCCCGTCCCGAAATCCGGTATCAATTCTCGTATTTCATACAAAGGCGACCATTCCGACTTGGTTGTCGAGCGTCCCGGAGACATTCTCGGCAACCGATGACATAGCGTGCCAACCTTCGTTTCGCCGCTTGCGGCACGCCGAGCACCGTCGATACTTTCTCCCCAACGGCGTTCGGATTCTGCACCGGCCTACCGATTCTCGATCATCGGAGCTGTTCCGGACGCACCGACCGGTGCGGGTCTCGGCACTCTTTCGTATGTGCTCGCCACATGGTCGGCCGATTCGATACCGGTCTCAGGCCGACGGCCGGGCGACGTGCCCGATGGCCGTTCGGCGATGCGCCAATTCGAGAGAGAAGCCATGCACCGATTCCGCCCGACCGCGCGTACAACGGGCAATTCCACCGCACTGCTGGGCGTGCTCTGCGCCCTCAGCGCCTGCGCGACGACGACCGAATCCACCCGGACGAGCACCACCGCACCCCCGGCCGCGCCGGCCGCGATCACCACCACTTCCGCACCCGCCGCACTGCCCGCACCCGCCACGCAGGCGCCCGGGACCGCCGCACCGACCACCTCCGCACCCGCCGTAGCGCCCGCCGCCCTCATGCCGAGCGTCGTCTGCATGAACCTGCAGGCCGCACAGGACACCATCCAGGAAGCGGGCGTCTTCTTCTCGCGATCGAAGGATGCGACCGGCGCCGATCGCAAGCAGATCGTCGACAGCAATTGGGTGGTCGTCGCCCAATCTCCGGCCGCGGGAACACCGTTCACCGAGGGCGAGGCCGTGCTGTCGGTCGTCAAGATCGGTGAGCCGAGTCAGTGCTGACCGGGTGAGATGACCGGGTGAGATGACCCGGTTCGTGCGCCCCGTCCGCCGGGCGGGCGGGGCGCACGGTCACGAACTCACGAGCATTCCTTCACCACGCGGGTGGCGGCGGAGGCGGCCTTGCGGAGATCGTCCATGCTCAGGCCGAGCTCGGTCGGGTTGTTCGTGTTGCCCTTCTCGATGATCTTGGTCAGGCCGTTCTGCGAAAGGTCCTCGTCCACATAGATTTTCGCGACGCAGTCGGCGGTCTTCGCGTCCAGGCCGCCCTTGTCCTGCAGGGACTGCGAGATGATCGGGACCGCCAGCGCGCCCGACGGGACCGCGCCCGGGGTGGTGGCGTCGGACTTCGTGGTCGACTTCGGAGCCGAACCGGAGGTCAGCGGGGCCGTGGTGGCGCCCGGGGACGTGGTGACCGGAGCGGAGCTCACGGGCGCGAGAGTGGTGGGGGCGGTGGACGACTCGTCCGTGCCGCAGGCCGCCAGCAGCGGGAGCGCCAGCAGCGCCGCCGCGAATACAGATTTCCGCATAACAAGTTCCTAGCTCTGTCGGATGACGGAGGGGGTGTCTCCGATGACGGACCACGCCGTCACCCGAGACTGCCCCCCGCCCCTTGCGATCCGACAGGGAACCGCTTAAAACCCAGGCGGGGCAGCGCCTGTGCCGTCCCCGACCGCCGAGCCTGCCCCCGGGTCAGCGCCCTACTTCAGGCACTCGCCCACGATCTTATTCGTCGCCGAGCGCGCCTTCTCGGCGTCGCCGGAGGTCATACCCATGGATTCCGGATCGGTGGCCGAGGCCGCCTTGGCGTCGTTCTTGATCATCAGACGCAGCCCGTCCTGCGAAATCCCCTCGTCCACATAGATCTTCGCCGCGCAGTCGGCCAGCTTGGTGTCCTTGAGGCCGCCGTCCTGCAACGCCTTCGACACCTCCGCCGCGGTGACAGCCGGAGCCTTGTCGTCGTCACTGCCGCAGGCGGCCAGCAGTGGCAGGGCGACGAGCGCGGCGGCGATCAGGGAAATGCGCACGGGTTCCTCGATTCTCATGAACGGTGGGGCTGAGTGCCGCAGGAACGATCTCACAGAACCGGGGCATTGTGCAGCGCTCATCGAAAGCGGTGCTCGGCGCGGGTACGGAGCGATGCTCGGCGCGGGTCCCGAGCCACGCCCGACACCGGCCGAAATCCACAATTGGCCGCCTGCCAACGACTGTTAGGGTCGATCCACCGCCATACGCCCAGGGGAGTCGAGATGACCGAGCTGAACCATTACCGCACCGGCAGCGGCGAGCCCCTGGTGCTCGTGCACGGCGTCGGAAGTCGCTGGCAGGTCTGGGAACCCGTCATCGACACCCTGGCCGCGGCCTACGAGGTCATCGCCGTCGACCTGCCCGGCTTCGGCGCCAGCGCGCCGCTGGCGCACACCACCGTCTCGACCCTCGCCGACGCGCTGGTGGACTTCCTCGCCGCGCAGGGCATCGACTCCCCGCACCTGGCGGGCAATTCCATGGGCGGCGGCATCGCGCTCGATCTGGCCGCGCGCGGCGTCGCCCGCTCGGTCACCGCATACTCCCCCATCGGCTTCTGGGATACCGCCGGCCGGGTGTGGTGCCAGCAGGCGCTGGGCCGCGCCAAGAACCTGAGCACCCTGCTGCGCCCGATCGCCCCGGCTATTCTCGGCAACACCGCCGGGCGCACCGCGCTGACCAGTCTGGTGTTCGGCCGGGCGTGGGCGCTGGAACCGCGCGTCGCGATCGAGACCGTCGAAGGCCTGCTCGGCGCGGAAGGGTTCGACCCCGCGCTGGCCTCCTTCACCGGTTTCCGGCTGCCCGATCCCAGCGCGGTCGACCACCTCCCGGTGACCATCGCCTGGGGCAATCGCGACATACTTCTCACGTACGCCACCCAGGCCCGCCGTGCCCGCGCTCTACTGCCCGGCGCCCGGCACGTCACGCTGCCCGGCAGCGGGCACACACCGTTCTACGACGACCCGGACCGCTGCGCCCAGCTGCTGCTGGATCGGCGGGGATGAGCGAAGGAACTGCCGTGAGCACCAGCGATTCGACCAGCAGCACTCTCGAGAACAGCGCGGCGGGCACCGGCGCGCCCGCCGCCGTCACCAAGAACAATGTGTCCCTGCGTTTCGCGGGCGATCGCGCCTACGTGTGCCTGGATCGCCCCGACAAGCACAATGGCCTGACCCTGGACATGCTGCGCGAACTCGTGCGCGTCGCCGGAGTCGTCGAGCAGCGCAAGGACATCCGCGCCGTCATCCTGACCGGCAACGGACCGAGCTTTTCCTCCGGATTGGATATCGCCAAAGCAATGGGCGATCCGGTGGCAATCGTGCGCGGATTCATCCCGCTGCCGTGGCGCGGCACCAATCTCTTCCAGGAGGCGTGCTGGGCGTGGCGCCGGTTGCCGCAGCCGGTCATCGCCGCCGTGCACGGCCGCTGCTACGGCGGCGGCCTGCAGATCGCGCTCGCCGCCGACTTCCGATTCGTCACGCCCGACGCCGAATTCGCGGTCATGGAGGCCAAGCACGGGCTCATCCCCGACATGACCGGCGCGGCCACACTGTCCCGGCTGATCGGCCTGGACCAGGCCCTGCTGCTCACCATGACCGCCGATCCGGTGGACGCGGCGTACGCCGAGCGCATCGGCCTGGTGACCGAGGTGCACGCCGACCCGATCGCCGCCGCCGAACGACTCGCCGACCGCATCGCCGGCCGCCCGGCACACACCGTCGCGAGCGCCAAGCGACTGTTCGATCGCAGCTGGGAGGCAACGATTCGACGAACTCTGGCAATCGAACGCGCGACACAGCTGCCTTTGATCGTCCGTCAGGCCCTGAGTCGTGGTACGAAATAACGATCCGAGCCAACCCCCGGCAAATACCCGGTCTCGATCTGACGGAGACCCGTTCCGCTGTTAGCATTTTCACACTTTGCCAGCGAGTCGAGCACTTTGTGCGACCCGTCACATACCGTGTGGTCGCGCATTATTCGGCGAGAACCGGAGGGCCCACGCAATTGACCAAGACCGCCCCCCTGCTGCTGTCCGCGATAGCAGGCGCCACGGCCTTGCTCCTCACCGTGACATCTCCGGCAGCGGCCAACCCTAACGCCATCAACCCGATTCCGGTGCTCAACGGCACCCACGGGCTACCCCAGTTGCCCGGACGGTCCAAGGCCGTCTTCCAGGTCACCGGGATGGCGAGCCCGAACAACACCCAGACCTACAACGTGCTGGGCACCGACCTGGGCATCATGTGGGACAACGGCCACGGCGAGATGCTGACGACCTTCGGCGACACCGCCGGGCTCGGCTTCCCGAACCTGCTGGTCGGCAGCACCTGGGCGTGGCGTTCCAACATCCTGGTGCGCTCGCACACCCAGGATCCCGCCAACGGCATCTACTTCGACAGCGTGGTGCGCGACGTCTTCGGGCAGGCGCGGGATCTGATCCCCAGCCCCAAGATTCCGTTCCTCGAGATCAGCCGCATCCCCACCGCGGCCATCTCGGTCGGGGGCACCCAGTACATGAGCCTGATGTCGGTCAAGACCTGGGACGACGTCGGCGAGTGGACCACCAACTTCTCCGGCCTCGCCGTCTCCGGCGACAACGGCGAGAACTGGGTGGAACTGCCCGGCACCCGGCGGCCCGACGAGGGCGGCAACGGCAACTTCCAGATGAACTCGTTCGTCAAGGCCGGCGGCTTCGTCTACGAGTACGGCACCGCCTCGGGGCGCAACAACCCCGCGTACGTCGCCCGGGTGCCCGAGGCCGCCATCGGCGATCTCGGCGCCTACGAATACTGGGTCGGCGATCAGTGGAAGCGCGGCGACGTGGACGGGGCGACCCCGGTCATCGGCGGCGGCATCTCCGAGATGTCGGTCATGTGGAACGACTACCTCGGGCAATACATCATGCTCACCACGGACCCGTGGAACTCGGTGGTCATGTACCGCGCACCCAGCCCGGAAGGCCCGTGGGGCGGACCGGAAGTGCTCATCGACACCCGGGAACTGCCGACCGCGTACGCGCCGTCGATCTTCCCGTACCAGACCGGGCGCGACCTGTACTTCCTCACGACCGTGCACAGCCAGTACAACGTGATCCTGATGAAGACCCAGCTCTGAGGCTGCGGCGCTGAGACATTCGGCCGCGAACACCGCCGGTGTTCGCGGC
>NZ_JBEXUS010000130.1:0-20354 GCF_040614455.1 Nocardia sp. NPDC005978 | reverse complement strand
GATCCGTAGTCCGGATCGGGGGCCGCTCTTCGCGTTTCGCGGACCGTGGACGCGAACCTCGGCGGGCGCTGCCCGCGAGCACGCGCCCGGCGGCCTCGAATCGTGTTCGGGGCGAATGGCTCAGAGCATGGTGCTCGCTGCGGCCAGCACCTCCGAGAGCAGGGGCAGGGATGCATCGCGTTCGGGAGCCTGTGCCCACCAGCGGCCCTCGATGGTGTGCCGCCCGAATCCCGTGGGCAGGATGACATTACTGCGATGCGGGCCGATGTCGACGCTCGCGCGTTCCATGCGCTCGAGGTACTCGGCCGCCGGCTCGCCGTCGAAGACGGCCAGGAACGTGCGGCGGGGCGGGCGCTCGCGCACCAGCACCGGGCACGGCAGTCCGCGCGCGGTCAGTTCGTCGAGTAGCAAGGCCCCCAACGGTTCCGGGGTGTTCAGGGCAGCGATCGTGTCCACCAGGGGTAGCACCACGAAGCCGGGGGTCGTCACATGCACATGCGGCAGCCCGAGCAGCGAGCGATACACCCGCGCCCATTCCTGCGGCGTCGTCAGCTCGTCCAACCGCACACTCCACCCCTCGTTCGGCCCAGCTCCAGCGACGGCTGATCAGTCCAGCGAAGTCGATTGCCGGCGGCATGCCGACACAGTCAGTGAAAACCGGGGCCACGGATCCCACCACCAGAATCCCTGAATCGTTGGCAAACTGTGGACTGGGCGCGACGCGGCGCGGGGTCGCGGGGTCCGCGTACGGGCCCGAAACCGGGGTAACCTCGGGTGGAGATGCCTTCCCACCAGGAGGTTCACCATGCCGTGTGATCTGATGCTCATCGCCTACGACGGGTCCGAGAACGCGCGCCGCGCCGTGGAATACGCCGGGCGCTTCCTCTCCGCCGACAAGGCCGTGGTGCTCACCGCGTGGGAGCCCATGGTTCGCCAGACCGCTCGCCTGTCCGGACTCTCGGGGGTCATGCAGCCCGAGTGGATGCCCGACGACGAGATCGAGGACATCGCCTTCGCCGACGCCAAGTCGATCAACACCGAGGGCGTGCGGCTGGCCAAACTGTCCGGGCTCAACGCCGAGGCGCGCACCGCCGAATGCACCACCACGATCTGGAACGCCATCGTCGAGGTGGCGGACGAATTGAACGTGGACATCATCGTCGCGGGCACGCGCGGACAGACCGGGATCCGCGCACTGCTGCACTCCAGCGTCGCCGACGCGGTGCTCAAGCACTGCCACCGGCCGGTGCTGCTGGTTCCGCCGGGGCGCGAACCCGCGCGGTAAGCACGAAAACCGGCGGCCACCGGGTGTACCGAGGCGGCCGCCGCGCCGCTCGCAACCGCTCGTCGCCGCGTGCGAACCGGGCCATCGCGCCGGACGCCGGGCCGCGCTGAGACGTGCGTCGCTCCGCGGCCGATGCTTCGCGCAGGCGGACTATCGTCGAGGCATCATGCACGGATTCCTGCTTGCGACGCCCGACAGCGTCGTCCGCACCACGGGTGTGCGCGCCGCGTACGACGACGCGGGAGCGGCGGCCGCGGACCTGCGGACCGGCGCGGCGGAGCTGATCGCCGGAGCCCTGCCCTTCGATCCGCGCGGCCGGGCCGCGCTCGTCGCACCCGAACGCCACACCCGCGCCGCGGGGCCGTGGCGGCCCGCCGCACTACCCGCGCTGCCGCCCGTCCGGGTGCTGGCTCAGCTGCCCGATCCCGCCGAGCACCTGGCCCGGGTCGCCAAACTCGTTGCCCAGCTGGGTGATCCGGAATCGCCGCTGCGCAAGGTGGTGGCGGCCCGCTCGCTGCTCGCCGTCGCGGACGCGCCGCTGGATCCGGAAGTGGTTGCCGCGCACCTGGTCACGCGGCATCCGCGCGCGCACGTGTTCGCGGTGGACCTGACGACCGCGGGACGAGCGGGCGAAACCCTGCTCGGGGCGACGCCCGAGGTCCTGGTCGCCCGGCACGGCGACACCGTCACGCTGCGCCCCCTCGCCGGAACGCTCCCCCGCCTGCCCGACCCGGACGCCGACGCCGCGCAGGCGCGAGAACTGCTGGCCAGCAGCAAGAATCGCGAAGAACACGCCTACGTCGTGGAGTGGATCCGCGAACGGCTGACCCCCGTCTGCGCCGAACTGTCCATCCCGGGCGAACCCGAACTGCTGCACACCCCCGAGGTCTGGCACCTCGCCACCCATATCACCGGCCGCCTGCGCGAACCCCGGCCCAGCGCCCTGGACCTCGCGGTCCTGCTGCACCCGACGCCCGCCATCTGCGGCACCCCGACCGACCTCGCCCTGGAGACCATCCTCGATCTCGAAGAGGATCGCGGTTTCTACAGCGGCGCGGTCGGCTGGTGCGACGCCGGCGGCGACGGGGAGTGGGCCGTCGCGATCCGCTCCGCCGAACTCGCCGCCGACGGCCTGACCCTGCGCGCGTTCGGCGGCGGCGGCATCGTCGCAGCCTCCGATCCGCACACCGAGCTCGTCGAGACGACCGCCAAACTCCGCACCTTCCTCGGCGGCCTGCACTGCGCCGTTCCCGAGTGAGTGGCCGGCTTCGTATCCGCGGGGCCGGCTGGACATGCTTGCAGCTCATCGACTCCGCACCGGGCACGGCGACGCGCGAGCGCGCGAGGTCCGTGCCTGCGATCGACGGCGCATCTCGTGGTCGGCGCCACGCATTTCCTGTCGGCCACCGTCGCGAACCCGCATGTGACCTGCATCTCCGCCACGCTGGGCACGAACTGAAACATCGCCGACCAAGATCGGGGGCGGCGGAGCCGGGGCAAAGCAGGCCCGGTCTGCTAGGTTTGCTCGAGTTACGCATGCGTCGATGTATGGGAGTTCCGCGATGAAGTTTGCCGTTCCCGGTGTGGCCAGCGCTGCCGGTGGCGCCCTGATCGGATTGGCCGCGGTCCTGGTCATCACGATGGCGGCCTCGCAGGACACGCGCCCGGAGATCGAAAACGGCGGCGACCCGTCCTCGTCGCTGCTCAACAACGTTGAGTACGGCGCCCGCTGACCGGCCGACCTCAGATCCAACAGCCGCGACCGGTCCGGCCGAGGACCGGTCGCCGAATACTGAACCGCTGGGCCGCCGCTGGCTGCTCGGCACCTTTCTCGCCGCGTTCCTGCTGACCTTTCTGCAGGCCCCCGGCCGCACGGTCGCCGACACCAAGTACGACCTCGCGCAGAATCCCCTCGGCTTTCTCGAACGCGCCTCCCACCTGTGGAGCAGCCAGGCCCCGATGGGGCAGGTGCAGAATCAGGCCTACGGCTACTTCTTCCCGCACGGCGCGTTCTTCTCACTCGGGCACATCCTGGGCCTGCCCGCCTGGGTCACCCAGCGCATCTGGTGGGCACTACTGCTGCTCGCCGGATTCTGGGGCATCATTCGCCTCTGCGAAATCCTGGGCATCGGCAGCCGCGGCTCCCGCATCATCGCCGCCACGGCATTCGCGCTCTCGCCCCGCGTACTGACCACCCTCGGCTCCATCTCCTCCGAGACGCTGCCGATGATGCTCGCCCCCTGGGTGCTGCTGGCCCCGGCCGCGCTGGGGGTCGCGCTGCGCAAGCGCGCGAACGCCGACGATTCCGAGAGCACCGCCGAATCGAGACCGGCGGACTCCGAGCCGGATTCCACACCGGACGAGCCCGCGCCTTCCCACTGGCGCGGCGCCGCGACCCCCGCCGGCAGCGCCCTCGCCCTGGCCCTCATGGGATCGGTCAACGCCGTCGCCACCGCCGCGGCCTTCCTGCCCGCGGCCCTGTTCTGGATGTCCTACCGCCCGGATCGAACCTGGTGGCGCTTCACCCGGGCCTGGATTCCGCTGCTGGTCCTGGCCACTTTCTGGTGGGTCGTCCCGCTGCTGCTGCTCGGCCGGGTCAGCCCGCCGTTCCTGGACTACATCGAATCCTCGGGCGTGACCACGCAGTGGGCCTCCCTCGGCGAAGTGCTGCGCGGCACCGACAGCTGGACCCCGTTCGTCTCCCCCGAGCGCATCGCGGGCGCGGTGCTGGTGACCCAGCCCGCCGCGGTACTGGCCACCGGCATGCTGGCGGCGGCGGGCATCGCCGGACTGGCCATGCGCTCCATGCCGATTCGCGGCCGGCTCACGCTGGTGCTGTGCGTCGGACTCGTCGGCATCTGCGCCGGTTACGCCGGCGCGCTGGGCGGGCCGTTCGCCGAACAGGTGCGGTTGTTCCTGGACTCCGGCGGCGCGCCGCTGCGCAACGTGCACAAGCTCGAACCGCTCATCCGGTTGCCGCTGGTGCTCGGCCTGGCCCACCTGCTGAGCCGGGTGCCGCTGCCCGCCTCGGTGCCGATGCCGGTGTGGCGCAAGGCCTTCGCCCACCCCGAGCGCGATCGCATGGTGGCGGTCGGCGCGCTCGTGCTGACCGCGCTCACGCTGTCCACCTCGCTGGCCTGGACCGGCAAGCTCGCGCCCAGCGGCGCCTACGAGGAGGTGCCCGGGTACTGGAAGCAGACGGCACAGTGGCTGTCCGACAACGCTTCCGACACCCGCGCGCTCATCGTGCCCGGTGCGCCCTTCGGCTCCCAGGTCTGGGGCCTGACCCGCGACGAACCGTTGCAGGCCCTGGCCGACACCCCGTGGGCGGTGCGCGACGCGGTGCCGCTCAATCCGCCCGGCGCCATCCGCGCCATGGATTCGGTGCAGCGCCTGTTCGCCGACGGCCGGTCCTCCGCGGGCCTGGCCGCGACGCTGGCCGCGCAGGGCATCGGAATTTTGGTGCTGCGCAACGACCTCGACCCCGAGACCTCGCGCTCGACCCGGCCCGTACTCGCGCATCAGACCATCGACGGCTCACCGGGCCTGCGCAAGGTCGCCGAATTCGGCGAGCCCGCGGAAACCCGATACATCGAGGGACTGGTCGCGGACGAGGATCTGCGGCCCGGCTATCCGCCCGTCGAGATCTACCGGGTGGACCCGCGACCCGTCGGCGACCCCGCCGACCTGCGGGCCGGCACCGGCGCACCGGACTCGTTCCCCGGCGCGTACCTGACCGGGCTGGACGGCGTGCCGGTCGTACAGGGCGGACCCGAAGCGCTCGAACGCCTGCGGCGCGACCCGAACAGACCCGCCGGACCCGTGCTGCTCGCGGCCGACGCCGCCCGCGCCGGACTGCCCGTGGACGCGGTCACGATCACAGACACACCCATGGACCGGGAAACCGACTTCGGCCGGGTCGACAACCACAACTCCGCGGTGCGCGCGCCCGGCGACGCCCGCCGCACCTACAACCTCGCGCCCGACTACGCCGTGCCCGGCGCGGAACTCGTGCGCGGTGAATGGTCCGGGGCCACCGTCACGGTCTCCAGCTCCGCCGGGGACGCCACCCAGCTCGGCGGGGCCGCGCCCGGCAGTTCCACCGCCGCGGTCGTGGACGGGGATCCCGCGACGGCGTGGATCAGCAACGGCACCGAACACGCACTGGGACAGTGGCTTCGACTGGACCTGGAGCAGCCCATCACCTCGCCGGTACTGCGCCTGACCACCAGTGCGGCGGCCATCGGCAGTCCGGTGAAATGGCTGGAGGTCGCCACCGCGAAGGGCACCGTCGCCGCCCGCATCACCGAACCCGGTGCGCCGGTGTCGGTTTCCCTGCCGCCGGGCCGCACCGAGTGGATCAAGATCAGCGCCAAGAGCACCGAGAACGGCACCGCCGGCGGTCAATTCGGCATCAGCGAACTCTCGCTCTTCGACTACGCCGACCGCGAAAATCCAGCCCGAGTCGACATCCGGCACCGCGTCGTCCTGCCCGCCACCCCGCCCGGCGCCCGGGTGCAGGGCTGGGCGCTGGGCCAGGAATTCCCCGGCCGCAGCGCCTGTTTCGAGTCCCCGGACCGGGTCCGGTGCAGTAAGGCGCTCGCGCTGTCGGCCGAGGAACCCGGCCTGTTCGAACGCACCCTGACCGTGCCCGAACCCCTCGCCGTCACCCCCGATCTCCTGGTCCGCGCCCGGCCCGGCCCGGATCTCGACCGGCTCCTGACGGACCCGAATCGGCCCTTCGCGCACGGCCAGGCCGACACCGGCGACCCGCGCGGCTCCGCCGTCGCCGCCACCGACGGCGACCCGCGCACCAGCTGGACCGCGCCCGAGACCACCGTGCGGACCCCGACCGGCGCGAAGCCCACGATCACGATCGACCTGCCCGAACCCGCGCTGGTGACCGGCCTGGAGCTGACGCCCTCGCGCGGGGACCTGCCCGCGCACGCCACCTCGGTCTCGGTGAATCTCGGTGCGGGACCGCAGGTTCGGGAGGTCGATCCGGAGTCCGGCGCGACCTCGCGCATCGAGCTCCACCCGCAGGTCACCGACCGCATCGAGCTGAGCATCCAGACCTGGGACGCGGTGCTGGACCGCACCGCGCTGGGTTTCGCCCAGGAGCAGCCGCCCGGCATCGCCGAGATCACCGTGCTCGGACCGGAGTACCCGGCCGCACCGGCCCCCGATCAGCTTCTCACCATCGACTGCGCGAACGGCCCGACCCTGGCCGCCGCCGGTCGCACCCTGCACACGACGGTGACCGGCACCGCCGCCCAGTTCCGTTCCGGCACGCCGCTTCCCGCCCGCGTCTGCACCGCCGACGAGGTCGCCGCCGCCCGGGCGAACAGCGACGCGCCACCGGCCGACCCGGCGGCCGGACCCGAGGAATCCGAGGGTGCGCCCGGCGCGGATAGCGGGGCCGACGGCGGCTCCGGGCTGAACAACGCCAATGACGGCGGCCGGGCCTCCTTCGCCGACGAGACCCCCGTCGACGACTCCACCGGCGGCGGCAGCCTGGGCCTCATGGCCGGTCGTGTCGATGTAACCGTCGCTCCGACAGCGCTGTTCACCGTCGACGAGCTGCGCCTGAACCGCGTCGAGCCGGGCGCCGCCGGGAACCCGGGGGGCGACGGCGTCCCCGCGGCGGGCCCCGGGACGGCCGACTCCGGCCCCGCGGGTGCGGCGCCCGCTGTCCGGGCTCCCGCCGGAACCCGGCTCCTGGTCCTGCCGCTGAGCACCAATGTCGGCTGGCAGGCGGTGACCGCCGACGGCCGCACCCTCGAACCGCTGGTCGTCGACGGCTGGCAGCAGGCGTGGCTGGTGCCGCCCGGCACGAACGGCCCGATCACGGTCTCCTTCCCCGCCGACCGCTGGTACCGCCTCGCCATCTTCGGCGGGCTCCTGCTGCTGATTCCCCTGGTGGTCCTGGCCTTCCGCGCCGCCCGCACCCCGGCTCGCGACGACGGCCCGGCCCCGCGCACCTGGCACAGCCGCACCGTGAGCGCGATCGCCCTCGCCGCGGGCGCCGGCCTGATCGCCGGGCCGACCGGAATCGTGCTCACCGCACTGGGTCTCGCGGCCTATCAGTTCCGCCCGCTGGTGACCGCCCGGGCGCTCGCCCCGATAGCCGGTGTGGCAACGGCGGTTTCCGCCGCCGCCCTCTCCACCGGCCCGTGGCGTTCGCCCGCCGGATATATGGGCGACTCCCTCTGGACGCAGTTCCCCGCCGTGGTGGCGATCGTCGCGGTCGGCCTCGCCGCGCTGCCGCGCCGCGAACCCTGACTCCGGGCCGGACGCGGCCGCTCGCCCGAGCCGAACGGCGCGCGGCACACCGGAATTCACCGATGATCACGAACGAGGCGTCGAACGCCTGCGGCGACGTCCAGGGAATCACCAGGAACCGCACAGGGGTTCGGAAGCACGCCTGCTCTCGATCGGTTCGGACGCGGGCGGGAAAGGAGATCAGCCTCGGCAGCATCCCGCGGAATCCCCCACAACGGCTACGAGGTGCGGCTGCGCGCCTGTCCTCGATCGGTTCGCACGCGGGCGGGAAAGGAGATCAGCCTCGGCAGCATCCCGCGGAATCCCCCACAACGGCTACGAGGTGCGGCTATGCGCCTGTCCTCGATCGGTTCGCACGCGGGCGGGAAAGGAGATCAGCCTCGGCAGCATCCCGCGGAATCCCCCACAACGGCTACGAGGTTCGGCTATGCGCCTGTCCTCGATCGGTCGCACGCGGTGGCGGGGATCGGCCTCGGCAGCGTCCTGAGGAATCGCCCGGAACGGCACCGGGTTCAGCGCGCCCGTCACCGGCACGGAGGCGCGGGGCCGGATCAGCCGACATGGCAGCGGGGATCGGTGTCGGCAGCCGTCCCAAGGCATCCCACGCAGCGGCACCGGAGTTCGGCTGCGCACCTGTCCTCGATCAGTTCGCACGCGGCGGCAACGGGGATCGGCTCGGCAACGTCCCGAGGAATTGCCCGAAACGGCACCCGGTTCAGCGCGCCCGGGAGCGGCACGGAGGCGCGGGGACCGATCAGCCGACGTGGCGGCGGGTCCAGCGGCGCACCGGATCTTCGATCAGGGCGTAGCTGGCCGCGGCCAGGGGGAGGGTGAAGGCGATCGTCATCAGGTAGACCAGCACGAAAGATCCACGGAACGGGACGATTCCGAAGACCGGGAAGACGATCGCCAGCACGGCCAGGTGCCAGATGAAGATGCCGTAGGACCAGCGGCCCAGGGTCGCCGCGACACTGCCGGTCAGCCAGCGGTGCGGTTGCTCCGGCCGCAGCACCAGGGGCGCGAGCAGGGTGAATCCGATGATCGCGCCCAGCGCCATCTTCATCGCGTACTGCCAGGGCTGGCCGTGGGTGAGCCCGGGCGGACCGGCGAGCGGGGTCGTGGCCAGCAGGAACGCCGTCAGCGACAGCGGCCACATGATGCGCAGATCGCCCGCGTACCGCCGCCAGCGCGGCGCCTCGGCGTCGGCGAGTTCGGCCAGCAGCATGCCCGCGCCGAACCACGGCAGGTAGGCGGGCAGCCAGTTGTCGGCGTTGATGGCCTCGGGGGTGGGCACGGGCAGCAGGTTCCAGCCCAGGAACAGCACCGAGACGCCGATCACGACCGGGACCCGCCAGCGAGCGCGGTTGCCGCGCAACCGGATCAGCGCCCAGGCCAGCAGCGGCAGCACCGCGTAGAAAGCGACTTCCACCGCGAGACTCCACATTTGGGTGAGTCCGTCGGTGAGCGTGTACGGCACATAGACCTGTGCGAAGAAGAGATTCGCCAGCCACACCCGAAGTCCCGCGGTGTGAGCGGCATTCGGCAGCAGAATCAGCGCCGCGCACACCACCACCCAGTAGGCGGGCAGGATGCGGGCCGCACGATGCAGGAGATAACGCCCCGCCGCGGGGGCCCGCCCGAGTCCGCGCGCCGCGGCCGCGTGCGGCCGCCACAGCAGAAATCCCGAGAGCGCGAAGAAGATGGCGACGGCCATGTCGAAGCGTTCCCACACCCGGCCGATGAAAGGCTGCGCGGTGGCGCCGGTTTGGAACGCGACGTGGGTGAGGACCACCCCGAGCGCGGCGAGGGCGCGCATACCTTCCAGCGCCGGAACGAAGACGTTCGGCCGCCGGATCGAGCGCGCGTCGAGCGTGCCGGCGGCCGTGGAATTCGGATCGGCGGACGCGGACGCGGTCGGTTCGGCGGTGGCACTCTCCCCGCTGACAGCGGCATCCGAGCCGACCGGTTGTACCGGTTCGGAGGGCGGGCGCAGGGTCGTGGTCATCGCGGTCCAGTGTGCCCTGTGCCCTCGGAGTGTGAGCACCCCGCGTTTGACTTATGGGCGTTTCGCGGAGTTTTCCTGCCTCGGCGAGACCCTGAACGGTCCTGAGCTGTTAGTGTCGGGGCTCACGAGTGCTGCGCGGCGACCGCAGTGCTCATCGGAACGACCTGTTCGACGACGAGGAGAAGTTGCATGGCACTGAGTGCCGGGACCAGACGGACGGTGGCCTGCCTGCTCGTGGGGCTGGGTGCTTTGTTGCTCGTCGCCGCGATCATGATCCCCACCTACACGGTCAGCAAGGTGGCCAAGACGCCACTCGACCTGCAGATCACCACGGTCGCGACCAACCTGGCCGGAACCAAGAGCGAGGTCCTCGACGCCAAGTCGCTGACCGGACCGGGTTCGGCCAAGGTAGACAGCAATGTGCCGCTGTTCTCGCAGCGATTCCTCACCATCGAGGATCCTGCGGACGCCGAGCGTCTCACCATCCAGGCCGGTCAGACCCTGCGCCGTACCGACAAGCAGGGCGACACCGGCCTGCTGACGGCCTCGATCGACCGCGTCACCGTCGACCGTAAGAACGGCATGCCGGTCGACGAGGTCGACGGCGGCCCCAACGGCTCGATCGGCGTGACCGTCGACAAGCAGGGTCAGAGCGTGATGGACCCGGTCCAGCACACCGGTCTGCAGTACCGCTTCCCGATCGGCACCGAGAAGAAGGCGTACCCGTACTTCGACGTCAATGTGCGTAAGACGTACGACATCAACTTCATCGAAGAGACCGAGATCAACAGCATGAAGGTGTACCACTTTCAGCAGACGGTCCCGGTAACCGATCTCTCGACCGTCGCCAACTCCCCCACCAACAAGCTGGCCCTGCCTGCCGAGAAGTGGGGCGTCGAAGGCGGCGAGACCCCGGTGACCATGATTCGCTGGTACACCAACACCCGCGACCTGTGGGTGGAGCCCCAGACCGGCACCGTCATCAAGGGCGGCGAGCAGGTGCACCAGTTCTACTCGCGCACCGCGGACAAGACCGAGGTCAACGTTCTCGAAGCGACCCTGATGTTCGACGAGAACACCGTCGAATCGCAGATCGCGGTGGCCAAGGAGAACATCGACAAGCTGTCGCTGTACGGCCGCACCATCCCGATCGTGCTGGGCGTGCTCGGCGCGCTGTCGCTGATCGCGGGCATCGTGCTCGGCGTGCTGGGTGGCTCGAACAGCGGCCCGGCCGCGCGTCGCGCCGCTCCGGCTCCCGCCGGTGGCCCGGCTCCGGGACGGGGCAACTTCGACGCCCCGACCGAGCAGATCGACATCAACAAGACACAGCAGATCGACATCAACAAGAAGCCCTAGGCTTCGACCTGCTTCGCAGCGGCCCCGCACCGATTCGGAGCGGGGCCGCTGTGCGTTTGCCGTCGGGTCGACGCGGTTGTCGGAGCGACGCGATCGGGGGGTGCGTGAACGGTCGCGGCGGGCCGGCCGGAGACCGTCGAATACCGGTGAACGCGGGCCGAATCCGAGCACTTCTGCGGCGTCTAGTCAGAGCATTCGGCTATCAATTACACGGGTGGGGGTGCGGCGGGGTGGGCTCGCGCGGCGGGTGGGAGCATTGCGGCGTGTCCGTTGTACGCCGTCTGCCAGTAGTCGCGGACCTCACGTTGGTGACGGCCGGGGCCATGACGGCGAACGTCGCCGGATATCTGTTGCAACTGCTCGCCAGCCGCTGGCTCGGGGTCGCGGGATACAGCCCGTTCGCGAGTCTGCTCGCGGTGCAGATGCTGTGCGCGGTGCCCGCGCTGGCACTGCAGAACGTGGTGGCCCGCGAAGTCGTGCGGGGCGCGTCCGTCGCGGCCGCGCGCGAACTGGCACTGCGCTGCGCGGGAATCGTCGCGCTGATCGCGGTGCCGCTGGTGCCGATCGTGAGCGTGAGCCTGAAGGTGAACTGGGTGGCCGCGGCCGCCGCGCTGTGCACCGTGCCGGTGCTGGTGCTGCTCTCCGGGGAGCAGGGGATCCTGCAAGGCGCCAGCCGCTTCCGCGACCTCGCGATCGTGCTGGGCGGGGCGAGTGTCATCCGGACGACCCCGGCGCTGATCGTGCTCGCGAGCGGGGGCGGCATCGGGCCGACGCTGTGGGCCGCGATGGCGGGGGCGCTGGTCGCCGCGCTACTGGCACGGCGCGTCGTCGACTCGGGCGTGGACGCTGCCGCGGGCCGTGCCGTCGACTCCGCCGCGGGCATGGCGGCGGTGCTGCCGGTGTTCCGGGCCGCGCAGGTGCAGGCGGCGCTGATGGCGCTCTCGTCCGCGGATCTGCTGATCTCGCGCATGGTGCTCAGCGACGAGGATGCCGGGCGGTACGCGCTGGGCGCTATTGCCGCCAAGATCGCGTTCTGGCTGCCACAGGCGGTCGGGGTGGTGCTCTACCCCAAAATGGCGCAACCGCAGCATTCCGCGCGCGCTGTGCGCTCGGCGCTGACCGTGCTCACTGCGGTCGGTGCGGTCGCGGTGCTCGGGGCGGCGCTGGCCGCACCGCTCGCGCCGCTGTTCGCGGGGCAGGACTACGCGCCCGTGCAGGGGCTGCTGTGGCTGTTCGCGCTGCAGGGCGCGCTGCTCGCGGTGCTGCAGGGCGCGCTGCTGTCCGCCATCGCCGCGGATCGCACCGCATCGGCGGCCATCACCTGGCTCGGGCTCGCCGTGGGCGTCGTGGTCATGCGCACCTGCGCGCATTCGGTGACCAGCCTCATCGCGATCGCGGCCGGGACCGCCGCGCTCACCACCCTCGTCATCACGGTGCTGGCGCTGCGCACCGTGCGTGAACCGGCCGCCGAAGCGGGCGTCCCGGGCGCGAGCGCGGGCTCGGCATAGGGTGCCGGTGTGAGCGCCCAGCACCCCCGGCGAACCGGCCCGATCACCGCCGCCTACAGCCTCGCCCTCACCCTGCTCGTGCTCGGCCCGCTGCTCGGCCCCGGCTATCTCCTGCTCCGCGACGCGGTGAGCACGCCCCGCTCCTACCTGACCGACTCGGCCCTGGGTTTGGGCGACGCGGCTCCCCGCGCGGTGCCCCAGGACGCCCTGCTGGCGGTGCTGTCGACCGTCGTCGACGGCGGCCTGCTGGTGAAAGCCATTCTGGTGGCCGCGATCTGGTCCGCCGGCTGGGGCGCGGCCGCCCTGACCCGCACCCTCCTCGGAGCCACCCTCGGCCCCCAGCTCGTGGCCGTGACCCTCGTCATCTGGAACCCCTACGTGGCCGAGCGCCTGCTCCAAGGTCACTGGAGTCTGCTCACCGGCTACGCGGCCCTGCCCTGGATCGCGGTGCTGGCCACCCGATTACGAGCGACCACGGGCGACGCCGCCGATTCTTCCCCGCGCGCTCGGATCGGCGCGCTGCGAAAGGCTCACGCCGCCGACCCCGAGTACCCGGCGACGCCCACGACAGATACCCCAGCCTCAGCGAGCGCGGATCGAACCGCCAATTCGGCAGGCGCGAATCCAATTCCCGATTCAGCGGACGCGGCGCGCACCGCCGATCCAGCGGACGGGACCGGTCCCACCGCCGATGCGGGACAGCGCGATTCCGCGACGGGCAGCGAAACCCGCTCCGGAGCAGCGCGATCCGTTCCGAGCCGGCCGGGTGCCTGGGTGCCGTGGGCGGCCGTCGGCGGCTGGCTCGCCGTCGCGGGCCTGACCCCCACCGGATCCCTCATGGCCGGGGTGCTCGCCCTGCTCCTGGTCGGCCGCCGCAATCTCCTTCCGGCGGCGGCGCTCTGGCTGGCTTCCGCCGCCCCCTGGTTGGTGGCGACCGCCCTCTCCGGCGCGGGCTCGTCCCCCTCCGACCCCGCCGGGGTGGCGGCCTTCGCCGCCCGAGCCGAACCCTTCCTCGGAACCCTCGGCAGCCTCGCGGGCCTCGGCGGGATCTGGAATTCGACCGCCGTCCCCGACACCCGCACAACCTTTTTCGCCCTGATCGGCACCGCGATCCTGCTCGCCCTGGTTGCCACCGGCGTCCGATCCGTGCTCTCCACAACGGAACCCGCGACCGCGACGGACTCCGCGACCACAACGCGCACTGCCGATGCGGATCGCAATCACCGCGGGCCGGGCACTCCCGCTCCGGCCGACTCGAACCCGCTGGGTGCGGTCGCCACCACGGTCGACAGCACGGCTTCCACAGTGCACACCCGCCGCACCCTCGTCGCGGTGGCGGTGGCCGCGATCGTGCTCCCCGCCCTCGGAGCGACCAGCTGGGGCCTGGCCACAGGCGAGTTCTTCGTCGTACATGTCCCCGGCGCGGGCCTCCTGCGCGACACCCAGAAATACGTGGCCCTCGCCGTCCCCGCCTTCGCCCTCTGCGCCGCCGCCGGCACCCGCGCACTGGCCGCCCGCATCTCCGCCGCTCGCGCACAGCACCATTCGACGCAATGGACGAGCCCGTCCGCCGACTCCCAGGCAGACGCGGAGCGCGACGACGCAGCCCGAAAGACCACCGCGGACATCCCGGCCACCGCCACCGATCGGCTGCCCGATGCGAGTGCGATGGATACCTCGCGGGCCGCCGATCGCGGACAACACCATTCGGCGCAGCCGACGAGCACGCCCGCCGACTCCCAGGCAGACGCGGAGCGCGACGGCGCGGCCGGAACGACCGGCACCGATCGACCTTTCGATGCGAATGCGATCGACGCGTCGCGGGCCGCCGATCGAGCGGAGTCACCGCACCTCGCGGGCGATTCGCTCGTGGCAGCGAGCGGGCGTGCGGAGCGCCTGGCCGGTTCGTCCGACGCCGGGCGGCGCGCCGGCACGGCCGAGCCGCACCTGCGGGACGAGCGCACGGGACGTGGTGTAACCGGCTGGGTCGCCGGGGTTTTCGTGGTGCTGATCTTCGCTTCGCTGCCGGATATGGCGTGGGGGGTCGGGGGTGCTTTGCGGCCGGTGACCTATCCGGTGGGGTGGGAGCGCGTGGCGGGGGACGTGGGTGGGGAGGGGGACGTGGCGGTGTTGCCGGGGGGCATGTTCCGGAAGTTCCGGTATTCCGGGAAAGCGCCGGTGTTGGATCCCGCGCCGCGGATGTTGCCTCGGGACGTGTTGCAGACCGGGGAGTTGCCGGTCGCGGGGGCCACCGTGTCCGGGGAGGGGGCTCGGGCGGGGGAGGTCGAGCGGGTGTTGCTCGCCGGCGGGTCCGCGGGGCGGCTGGCGGATCTCGGGGTGGGGTGGGTGCTGGTCGAGCGGGGGACGCCGGGGCCGATGGGGGAATCGAAAACTACGCTGGGCCAGCTGGATTCCGTGTACGCCGACCGGGATGTGGAGCTGTATCGGGTGCCGGGGAGCATCGCCGATCATGATGCTTCCCCGGGATCCCGGCGTGGCGCCGGAGCGGCCCACCTGGTGTGGGGTGCGCTGCTGCTCGCCGGCATCGCGGCCGCGGCGGCATCGGCCCGCGATGTGCGCCGAGCGAGATCGGTTGCCCCGCAGTCGATTCACCCCGACTGACCGGCACATCACGAGGCTGCCGAACACCTACCGCGCGGCCGTTCGAGAACGTCGAGCCGGCTGCCGCGCGACCGAACACCCGGGCGAGAACGGCGGATCCGGGGCTGTATCTGCCACTCGGGCAACCGATTCCATCCGAATGCCAGCAGGCTGACTTCATTCGGCGATCGGGCAGGCCCAGTCCATCCGCGTCCGACCAGGCCGAATCAGGCCGGGGTGACGGGGGATCCGGCCACCAGGCCGGAGACCCGGGCGCCGCGGGACACGGCCGAGAGCACCTCGTAGACGCCGTTTCCGGTTTGCTCCCAGGAGAATTCGCGGGCTCGGGCTCGGGCCTTCTCGCCCAGAACCGTTCTGGCCTCGTGATCGTCGAGGAGGTCGCCGACCGCGAGGGTGAGGTGGGCGGCATCGTCGACCAGCATCCCGGTCACGCCGTCCACGATGGAGTCGGTCAGGCCGCGGGAGCTGCGGTAGCCGACGGTGGGAACGCCGTGCTGGGCGGCCTCGATGACCGCCAGGCCCCAGCCCTCCTTGCGCGAGGGCAGCACGTGCACCCAGGCGCGGGACAGCAGTTCGTGCTTGCGGTCCTCCTCGACGTGCCCGTGGAAGGTCACCGCGTCGGCGATGCCCAGCTCGTCGGCGTGGACGCGCAGGTTGTCGGCCCACCAGCCGCCGCCGATCACGTCCAGGTGCAGGTCCGGAATCCGATGCCGGAGCCCGGCGACCGCCGCCATCGCGTCCTCGATCTGCTTGTGCGGCACCAGCCGCGACAGCACCACGATGCTGGGATGCGCGGTGCGGGTGGCGTCGTCCCCGGCCGGAACCATCGCGGGCACGGGTTCGGCGCCGTTGCGCACGACGGCGATGCGCGCGCTCTCCACCCCGAGCGCGGTCAGTTCCTCCGCCGACGGCAGCGACACCGTCAGGTACTGGTTCTCCCGGTGCACGCGCGGCGACAGCCTGGATTCGATCCACCAGCCGATCCGGCCGACCAGCTTGCCCGCGACCGGCCACTGCTCGCGATGGCCGTGATGCACCAGCACCACGGTCGGCGCGGCCGCCGCGGCCCGCGCGAAGAAGGGGATCCCGTTCTGGGTGTCGATCACCGCGTCCGGCCGGATGCCGCGCAGCGGCCCGACCCCGAGCCGGCCCAGCGCGATGGCCGCCAGCGCCCGCGGATACACCGTGAACCGCCCGCCGCCGCGACTGATGTCGATGCCGTCCACCCGCTCGGAACGCGCGGCCCCGGGATAACCGGCGGTCCGCAGGGTGACCTTCACACCCCGGGCCGCCAATTGCGCCCCGACCTGTTCCAAATAGCGCTCACTGCCCCCGCCCTGCGGATGCCCGGTGTCGCGCCAGCAGAGCAGCAGCACTTCACGCACGGGCAGATCTCCAAAGTCATGGCGAAAGGATGATGAACAACGGGCTCCACCATATAGCGCGAGCGCCCTCCGCAAGCCACGAGTGGTCACCTGACCTGCCAACGGACGCGGTTTTCCGCCGGACCGCTCACCCGGAATACGCCCGCGACTGTGCGATGAGGGCCGTGAGCGCCGATTCGGCATTGCCATCGAATTCTCACGAATTCGGTTGGCCGTTCCGCGCCGGATCCGGATTTCTCGCTTCGGCGCCCCGGATCGAGCCGACCCGCTCGTCACCGTCTGGCGAACCCATACCCCCCGGTAAGCGGGAGGTAGCGGGGCGACCCCGGCCGCGGTTGTGCGAGACTGCTGGCCGTGCTTCGAGCTGAGCAGACCGGATTCCGGCGGGGTGGGCGGCGGCCGCGATTCGCCGGCCGGGCGACCCTGCGCCGTTCGTTGCGGCTGCTGGGGAGTTTCCGATTCGAACAGACCGATCCGGCGCTGTTCTACGGCGGCGTGGCCACCGATACCGCCGAACTGGTGAGCGATTTCTACCGGGATCTGACCGGGCATTCGCTGCGCGGGGCGGTGGTGCTGGACGTGGGCGGCGGTCCCGGCTATTTCGCGGACGAGTTCGGGCGCGCCGGAGCGCGGTATCTGCCGGTCGAACCGGATCCCTCGGAGATGCACGCCGCGGGTTTGCGGGTGGCGGGCGCGGTGCGCGGTTCGGGGATGGCGCTGCCATTCCGCGATGACGCCGTCGATGTCTGCATTTCCTCGAATGTGGCCGAACATGTACCACAGCCGTGGACGATGGCCGAGGAAATGCTGCGCGTCATCAAGCCCGGTGGGCTGATGATCTTTTCGTACACCATCTGGTGGGGCCCGTTCGGCGGCCACGAAACCGGCCCGTGGCATTACCTGGGCGGTGAGTTCGCGGCGCGTAGATATCTGCGCAAACAGGGCCGGGAACCGAAGAATCGCTTCGGAAAGTCCCTGTTCGCCGTCGGCGCGGGCGAAGGGATGCGGTGGGCGCACCGCACGCCGGACGATGTCGAAGTGCTCGCGGTGTTTCCGCGGTATCACCCGAAATGGGCCTGGTGGCTGGTGCACGTCCCGGTGGTGCGGGAGCTGCTGGTGAGCAATCTGGTGGTGGTGGCCACCAAGCGTGCGAGCGCCGAGACCGTACACAACGGGAAAACCGCACGGAGCGAGCGGGATTCACCGTTCCAATCGGCCACGACGCCAGATTCTGCGTAGCCCGCCGTGCCCGTCGGGTTCGCCCCAGGGTGACTCCTGGGTTGCGAGCCCGATCGTCTCCATCGCCGTCAGCCCGACTTGTCCGGCCAGAGCATGCACCGCGGCAACCGCTTCCGCCGCCTGCAACGCGGCGGTGGCCTGCTCGGTGGTGAGCGTTCTCCCCGGCAGAAATGACACCACCCAGCCGCCCACGCCAACGCTTTTCGCCTGATGAGGCGTGAGATCGCTGGTCATCAGCGAACGATCGACCACTTGCACCGCCATGACTCGAATCTCCCCTGCACGGTAATGATTCATGTATCGAGCGAGCTATCCAAGATAGCTATAAAGCATGCTCGTTACCGGTACAGAATGCAATAGTGCGTTCCGCGAAAAGCGAACCGACAGGTAGGGTTTCGGAAAATCGAGTCGCTGGAAGGTTGCCTCAGGGATGCGGAAGCGGTTGAGGGACCGCCGTTTCGGAAGTTTTAGAGGTCCGCTTCGATCAAGCGCAGCGCCGGCTGACCGCGCCGTTCCGAGCGTGAGGGGGCGGCGACGACCTCGACCTGCCAGCCGGGCGGCAGCACCTTCTGCAGCTGGTTCGCAGCCCGCTGCATCGGCGTACTGGTCGACAGCGGAGCGAGGTCCGCTAACTCCGGGAGAATCAGAGGGGTGATATCCACATCGGTCATGCCATTCGCCTGCCTTTCGCGTAACGAACCAGTCGCCTGCCGCGGACTGGAAAAGCTAGGAACGGAGACAGCTTCCAAAGTAGCAAAAGCTAATTTATAGCAACCGACCAGATCGACGTCGGCCCGAAAGTCATGCGAAGCATAAGTCACCCGCGGGCGAACCGAATTGCGAACCCGCGTTCCCGGCCGGAACGCGTCGGATCGAATTGAATACCGAGAAGTCGACTTTCAGAATCGTCCCGGTCACCGGGACCCCGGGCCCGGAGTCCGGCCCATGCCCCGGACAACCCCCGGGGCAAAACTGTAACGTGTTCTCATGGAGTACCCGAGCCTGTTCATCGGCGGACGCTGGACCGCGCCCGCCGGCACCGAGACCGTCCAGGTCATCTCACCCGCCACCCTGGAAACCGTCGGCAGCGTGCCCAACCCCACCCGCGCCGACGTCGACGCCGCGGTCACCGCCGCCCGGCACGCCTTCGACCACGGCCCCTGGCCCAGCACCCCGCCCGAGGAGCGCGCCGAACTGCTCGCCCGGGTCTCGGCCCTGCTCGACCAGAAGGCCGGTGAGATCACCGCGGCGCTGTCGGCCGAGACCGGCGCGCCGCCCATGTCGGCGAGCACGCTCAACAACTTCCCCGCCAAGGCCACGCTCGACTTCTACGCCGGACTGGGCAAGGCGTTCCCGTGGACCGATTCCCGCACCGGCATGTTCGGCACCACCCAGGTCTCCCGCGAGCCGATCGGCGTCGTCGCGGCAATCATCGCCTGGAACGTGCCGCTGTTCCTCGCCGTGAACAAGCTCGCACCCGCCCTGCTCGCCGGGTGCACCGTCGTCCTCAAGCCCGCCCCGCTCACCCCGCTCACCGCGAATCTGCTCGCCGACATCTTCGCCGAGGCCGGACTGCCCGAGGGCGTGCTCTCGGTGCTGCCCGCCGACGCCGAGGTCTCGGAATACCTCATCTCGCACCCCGCCGTGGACAAGGTGACCTTCACAGGCAGCTCCGCGGTCGGCCGCAAGATCGCGGCCATCGCGGGCGGTCAGCTCAAGCGCTGTTCCCTGGAGCTCGGCGGGAAGTCAGCGGCAATCCTGTTGCCCGACATGGACATCACCGCGATGCCGCAGCTGGCCTTCGCCGGCCTGATGAACAGCGGCCAGGCCTGCGTGGCCCAGACCCGCATCCTGGCCCCGCGCAGCCGCTACGACGAAATCCTGGACGCCCTGGTCGAATCCGCGCGGATGTTCCCGCTCGGCCTGCCCACCGACCCCGCGGCCCAGCTCGGCCCGCTGATCTCCGAGGCGCAGCGCGGGCGCGTGGAGGGCTTCATCGCCAAGGGCAAAGACGAAGGCGCGCGCCTGGTTTCGGGCGGCGGCCGCCCCACCGACCTGCCCGGCTGGTACGTGGAACCGACGATCTTCGCGGACGTCGAGAACGCCATGACCATCGCCCAGCAGGAGATCTTCGGCCCGGTGCTCTCGGTGCTCCCCTACGACACCGAGGACGAGGCGATCGCGATCGCCAACGACTCCGACTACGGCCTCGCCGGCTCGGTGTGGACCACCGACATCGACCACGGCCTCGCCGTCGCCGCCCAGGTCCGCACCGGCACCTACGGCATCAACTGGTACGCCTTCGACCCCTGCTCCCCCTTCGGCGGCTACAAGACCTCCGGGATCGGCCGCGAGAACGGCCCCGAGGGCCTGGACGCCTACTGCGAACAGAAGTCGGTCCTGATGCCGATGGGCTATACCCCCTAGCCCCTGCCCTCGCCCGCGAGCACCGAGCCACGAAGCCGTCCATCGCGACTCACAATGGACGGCTTCGCCGTGCCCGGCCGAGCCGGTTCGGATCCATCGGACACGGCACGCCGGCCCTGCCACCGTCGGCCCGTCGACCACGCGGACACCACCCGGAAGACTGCGGCGCGATATAACTCCCGCATGAAACGGCCCCGGCGGGCCCGCAATGGGTGGCGCCCGGGCGGGTGTTAGTTTTAATTGTA
>NZ_JBEXUS010000129.1:0-20520 GCF_040614455.1 Nocardia sp. NPDC005978 | reverse complement strand
GGAGTTCCGACGCTGCTGGGGGAAGCGCCGTGGTGGCAGCGGGTGGCCGGTGGGGCGGCGTTGCACCACCGACCGCGGGTCGATACGCACGGCGGGCCGGTGTCGGGCCGGCCCGTCGCGTCGGATGCCCCGCGGCACGAATCCGTCGCGCATCGTGATCGGCGATGCGGACCTTCGTGCCGTCCCCTCCGCTGGCATCCGGTATGGCCGAACAGCAGTGCACGGCTTGGAGAGCATCGCGATTTCACCGGTCCGCCGTCAAGGCTCGGGCCTGTCCCAATTTGTCCCAGTCGCCCGGTTTGGCAATGCTGTCTGGGTCGGGTAATGGCGGTTGCCGGGTGAACTGCCCGGGGCGGTAGATTCGACCTCGAGTCCCAGTACACAGCGATTTCGCGGGAGGTAGCGGTATGGCCGACGCACACCTGGCGATCGCGAGCTATCTGCGTGAGGCGCGGGAGAGCGCCGGGCTCACCCGGGCCGAGCTGGCCAGGCGTGCCGGGGTCTCGGAGGCCCTGATCCAGAAACTGGAACAGGGCACGCGCCCACCCACCCCGACCGCGCTGGGCGCGCTGTTCGACGCCCTGGATGTCCCGGTGCAGTATCGCGATCACGCGGCCAAGGTGTTGCAGCCGGAGCTGAGCGCCCATATCGCCGACGAGGGCGCTCCCGACGCGGCCGAAATGGCTTTCCTGCACAGCCTGCCCTACCCCGCGTGCTATCAGACCGTGCCCGCGCTGGATGTGGTCGCCGCCAACGATGCCTATCTGCGGGTCTTCCCGGGCCTGGGACCCGGGGCGAACGTCATGGAGTGGATGCTGCTCGACCCGCGCGCCCGGGTGGCGCTGCGCGACTGGGAGCGCGAAACCCGCAGCGTCGTGCACGCCTTCCGGCACATGGCGCCCGGCCTCGTCGAGCCGGCCCGCATCGAACAGCTGACCCGGCTGTTCGCCGAACACTCCCCGGACTGGGATCGGTTCCGCGCGAGCGACATTCCGTCCGACGACCAGCCCCGCCGCCCGATCGCCGTGCGCTCACCCGAGACCGGCGAATGGGTCGAGATGACCACCCATGTCTTCCGCTTCGAGCTGCCGCGCCGGCACTGGTGCATCTACTCCCTGGTGCCGGTCGCCGCCCCGAATTAATCGCTGTCGGCCTGCGTACCGGGGGTGTTAGCGTGTGGGCACACCCGGCGAACGCGAAAGGAACGACGGTGATCAGGATCAATTCGGTGCTCGACTCCGCTCGTGCGCGCTATCGCTGTATCCGCGGCCGTTCGTGAGGGTGCTCCACGTCGATCCACACGGGCCGCCTGCGCGCTGAAAAGCACACGGAGCGGCCCTTTTTCATGCCGCAGCCCGCGGGGGCGAGGAGCCTGGTGGCTCAGCCTGTCTGTAAAACAGGTGCTCACGCACGGTAGGTTCGATCCCTACCGCCCCCACTTCGCCCGTCCGGCCGCGCCGGGAACCGCTACCGCCGTTGGGTTTTCGGGCCCGTCGTCGCGCGGCGGCCCGGGCGGCGCTCAGTTCACGCAGGGGATGCCGTCGCCGATCGTGGTGGTGACCGACTTGCCGGCGTCGGGGGTGCCGGAGGTCGTCGTGGTGGGGGTTGTCGTCGTGGTGGTCGTTCCGGAGGCGGCGTTGGCCGCGGCCGCCGGATCCAGGGCCTCGGGAACCTCGAAGTCGGCGCCGATGACCAGCTTCACGTGGCCCGGGAGCACATTGTCCGAGGCGGAAGCGGTTATGCCGCTGAGCATCCGGCTCAGCTGCTGGGCGTCGGTCTCCGCGCCGGCGCCGTAGAGCACGGCGGTGGAGGTGCCGTCGGAGTAGGTGGCGCTCGAGACATCGCCGGTCGGGAATCCCTTGGCGCCCAGGCTCTTGGAGATCTTCGCGGCCAGGCCGGGGGTGGTGCCGGCGTTGACCACGTCCAGGGTGCTCACCGGCATCGTGGTCGGCGCGCTCACCACCGGCGGCTCGGCCACGCCGAAGGCCGCGCGCACCTGTTTGCGGATCGCGACCGGATCGACGATGTTCACGTCCTGGCCGTTGATGTTGTCGTAGCGCAGCACCGGCAGGGTGTTGAACTCCACGGTGGGCGATCCCGCGCGGCCCAGGGTGGTGATGAACTCGGTCAGGCTCCAGCCGTCCGAGAGCACCACGTCCTTGTGCGCCACGTCCATCAGGGCCTTGAGCTTGCCCGGATTGGTAATGGTGCCTTTGGATTTCAGCGAGTTGGCGACCGAGGTGAGGAAGGCCTGCTGCCGGTGCGTGCGATCCAGGTCGCCGTTCTCCAGGCCGTGCCGCTGGCGCACGAAGGCCAGTGCCTGCCCGGCGTCCAGGTGCTGGCGGCCGGCCGGGAACACCGCGCCGGAGTAGTAGCTGTCGTCGACGGCCTTGTTCAGGCACACGTCCACCCCGCCCAGGGCGTCGGCCAGGTGGTAGAAGCCGGCCAGCGACACCTCGGCGAATCGATTGATCGGAACGCCGGTGAGCGCCTTGACCGTCTGCACGATCGAGGCCCGCCCGGCTTCACGGCCCTCGCGTTCGAGCTCGACCTTGTCGGTCATGCCCTGCGCCTTCAGCTTCTCCTCGGCCGCGTACTTCTTGAGCCCGTACGCCTCTTTGATCTTCACGTTGGTGTAGCCGGGGATGCCGCTGACCGCCACGTAGTCGTCGCGCGGGATGGAGAACGCGGTGATCGAGCGCATATCTTTCGGAATATGCACGAGGATGAGCGAATTGGCGTTGTAACCGCCCTCGGAGCCGTCGCCCGCGTGGAGTTCGTCCAGGATGGCCTTGGGTAGATCGTTGCCGTCGAGGTCTTTTCGGGTGTCCAGGCCGATGAGCAGGATATTGATGTCGCCGTCCAGGCTCCGGTCTTCTTCCGGGATCACCTCCGAGCGCGCGAAGCCGCCCTCGAGGCTGTTCTCCCCGTACCAGCCCGCCCCGGTGATGCCCAGCACCAGGACCGCCGCGAGCGCCGCCAGCACCCGCCCGGCCATCCGTAGGCGGCCGCTCCCGGCGGCCCTGCGGTGTGAGGTGGGCCGGGTATGGCGGGAGCTCCGCGATGGCGGGCGGGTGGATTCGGCGGCGGGCCGGGCGTCGGAACCGGTGCGTACGGCCGGGATGGGGGTGGTGTCGTCGTCGTACATGGCTTCATCGAGTGTGCCGGAACGTGCGGAAACTGTCAGATTCACGGGTGAATCAGGCACGGAATCGCACCCGGCTGTGAATGAGCTTGCACAGTCGTGCATAATCATCACATGGCGGATACCTCTGGTGGGCCCACGGTGCGGGTCGCGGTCGCTGGTGCGAGTGGGTACGCGGGCGGTGAGGTCCTGCGACTGTTGCTGGGCCATCCGGCCTACCGCGACGGGCGACTCGAGATCGGCGCGCTGACCGCCGGATCCAATGCCGGCACCGCGCTCGGCCATCTGCAGCCGCATCTGCTGCCGCTGGCCGATCGCATCCTGCGCCCGACCACCGTCGACGAACTCGCCGGGCACGACGTGGTGTTCCTCGGCCTGCCGCACGGGCAGTCCGCCGCGCTCGCCCAGGCCCTGCCCGAATCCACCGTGATCATCGACTGCGGCGCGGACTTCCGGCTCACCGACGGCGCGGCCTGGGAGAAGTACTACGGCACCCCCCATGCGGGCACCTGGCCGTACGGCCTGCCCGAACTGCCGGGCGGGCGCGATCGCCTGCGCGGCGCCACCCGGATCGCGGTCCCCGGCTGCTACCCGACCGTCGCCAGTATCGCGCTGGCCCCGGCCGTCGCGGCGGGCATCATCGAACCGACCGTGAATGTGGTTGCGGTGAGCGGAACCTCGGGCGCGGGCCGCAAGCTCGACGTGGGCCTGCTGGGCTCGGAGGTCATGGGCTCGCTGCGCGCGTACAGCATCGCGGGCGCGCACCGGCACACCCCGGAGATCGAGCAGAACCTGAAGGCCGCGAGCGGACAGGACGTCGCGGTGTCCTTCACCCCCGTGCTGGCCCCGCTGCCGCGCGGCATCCTGGCCACCTGCACCGCGCCGGTGCGCGTGGACGCCGCCGCCGCTCGCGCGGTGTACGAGAAGGCTTACGCGGACGAGCCTTTCGTACACCTGCTGCCCGAAGGCATACTGCCGCAGACCGGTTCGGTCCTGGGTTCCAACGCGGTGACCCTGCAGGTGGCCGTGGACGAGGCCGCCGGGGTGCTGGTCGTGATCGGCGCGATCGACAATCTGGCCAAGGGCACCGCGGGCGCGGCCGTCCAATCCATGAATCTGGCTCTCGGAATCGACGAGACCGCAGGACTTTCCACCGTAGGAGTGGCACCGTGACATCGAGCAATGACGGCAAGCTGGTCCGGACCCAGGGCGTCACCGCGCCGCTGGGCTTCCGCGCGGCCGGCATCACCGCGGGCATCAAGGTCAGCGGCAAGCCCGATCTGGCGCTGGTGTTCAGCGAGGGACCGGAGTACGCGGCCGCCGGGGTGTTCACCCGTAACAAGGTCAAGGCCGCGCCGGTGCTGTGGTCCCAGCAGGTACTACGCGACGGGCAGCTGCGGGCGGTCATCCTCAATTCCGGTGGGGCCAACGCCTGTACGGGTCCGGGCGGTTTCCAGGACACCCACGCCACCGCGGAGGAACTCGCGAAGGCCCTGAGCAACTGGGGCACCGAGACCGGCGCGGGCGAGATCGCGGTCTGCTCAACGGGTCTCATCGGCGACCGGCTCCCGATGGAGAAGCTGATCCCCGCGATCACCGAGATCGTGCACGAGATGGGCGGCGGCCTGCAGGGCGGCGCGGAAGCCGCGCGCGCCATCATGACCACCGACACCGTGCCCAAGGAAGCCGCCTTCCACCACACCGACAAGTGGAACGTGGGCGGCATGGCCAAGGGCGCGGGCATGCTCGCCCCGTCGCTGGCCACCATGCTGGTGGTGCTGACCACCGACGCGGCCGCGACCCCCGAACAGCTCGACACCGCGCTGCGCAACGCCACCCGCCTGAGCTTCGACCGCCTCGACGTGGACGGCTCCTGCTCCACCAACGACACCGTGCTGCTGCTGGCCAACGGCGCCAGTGGCGTCACCCCGTCGCAGGACGAGCTGGACGCGGCCGTGCTGGCGGTCTGCGACGATCTGGCCGAGCAGCTCATGGCCGACGCCGAGGGCGTCACCAAGCGGGTGCACATCACCGTCACCGGCGCGGTCAGCGAGGACGAGGCGCTCATCGGCGCGCGCGTCATCGCCCGTGACAGCCTGGTCAAGACCGCGTTCTTCGGCTCGGACCCGAACTGGGGCCGCGTGCTGGCCACCATCGGCATCGCGCCGATCGACCTCGATCCCGACAGGATCTCGGTGTCGTTCAACGGAAAGCCGGTGTGCGTCGACGGCATGGGCGCGCCGGGCGCCCGCGAGGTGGACCTGTCCGGCCCGGACATCACCGTGCTGGTCGATCTCGGACTCGGCGACGGCGCCGCCACCATCCGCACGACCGACCTGTCCATCGGATACGTCGTGGAGAATTCGGCGTACAGCTCATGACCGCCGCGCACGAACAACTCACGGCGCTGGACAAGGCGCACGTCCTGGCCGACGCGCTGCCGTGGCTGCAGCGCTTCCGGGACAAGGTCGTGGTCGTCAAATACGGTGGCAACGCCATGATCGACGATGAGCTGAAGCGGGCGTTCGCCGCCGACATGGCGTTCCTGCGCACCGTCGGGGTGCACCCGGTCGTCGTGCACGGCGGCGGGCCGCAGATCAGCGCCATGCTGAAAAGGCTGGGCCTGCAGGGGGAATTCCGCGGCGGCTTCCGCGTCACCACCCCCGAGGTCATGGACGTGGTCCGCATGGTGCTGTTCGGTCAGGTCGGCCGCGAGCTGGTCGGGCTGATCAACGCGCACGGACCGTACGCGGTCGGCATCTCCGGTGAGGACGCCGGCCTGTTCACCGCCACCCGGCGCACCGTGGACGTGGACGGCGAGGCCACCGACATCGGCCTGGTCGGCGACGTCACCGAGGTGAACCCGGACGCGGTGCTCGATCTCATTGCCGCCGGACGCATTCCGGTGGTCTCCACCATCGCCCCGGACGCGGACGGGGTGGTGCACAACATCAACGCCGATACCGCCGCGGCCGCCCTGGCCCAGGGCATCGGCGCGGAGAAACTCGTCATCCTCACCGATGTCGAAGGGCTGTACACCAACTGGCCCGACCGCTCCTCGCTGACCACCCGCATCGACACCGACGAGCTCGCCGAGTTGCTGCCGAGCCTGGATGCGGGCATGGTCCCCAAGATGGAAGCCTGCCTGCGCGCGGTCGAGTCCGGGGTGCCCTCCGCGCACGTGATCGACGGGCGCGTACCGCATTCGGTGTTGCTGGAACTGTTCACCGGCGAGGGCATCGGCACGATGGTCACGCCCGCGCAGGGAAGTTCGAACGGAGTGAAACCATGAGCACAGCCGAGATTCAGCACCGGTGGAACGCCGCGCTGATGAACAACTACGGCACCCCGAAGATCGCGCTGGTGCGCGGCGCGGGCGCGGTGGTCTACGACGCCGACGGCAAGCGCTACCTGGACTTCCTCGGCGGCATCGCGGTCAACAGCCTCGGGCACGCGCACCCGGCCATCCTGGCCGCGGTCACCGCCCAGCTCGGCACGCTCGGGCACGTCTCGAACCTGTACGCCAGCGAACCGGCCATCGAACTGGCCGAGCGGCTGCTCGCGCACTTCGGGGACGGGCACGGGCGCGCGTTCTTCTGCAACTCCGGCACCGAGGCCAACGAGGCCGCGTTCAAGATGGCGCGCCTGACCGGCAAGACCAAGATCGTGGCCTGCCAGGAGGCGTTCCACGGCCGGACCATGGGCGCGCTCGCGCTGACCGGGCAGCCGGCCAAGCGCACGCCGTTCGAGCCCATGCCCGCCGGGGTCGTACACGTGCCCTACGGCGACGCCGCCGCGCTGGCCGCCGCCGTCGACGATCAGACCGCCGCGGTGTTCCTCGAACCCATCATGGGCGAGAGCGGCGTCGTGGTGCCGCCCGCCGACTACCTGGCGCAGGCCCGCGCCATCACCAAAAAGCATGGGGCGCTGCTGATCCTGGACGAGGTGCAGACCGGCATCGGTCGCACCGGCGCGTTCTACGCCCACCAGGCCGCGGGCATCGTGCCCGACGTCATCACCCTGGCCAAGGGGCTGGGCGGCGGCCTGCCCATCGGCGCGGTGCTCGCCCAGGGACCGGCCGCGGACCTGCTGCAGCCGGGCATGCACGGCACCACCTTCGGCGGCAATCCCGTCTGTGCCGCAGCGGCTCTCGCGGTGCTGCGCACCATCGACGAGGAGGGTCTGCTGGCGCACGTGGAGACCGTGGGCAAGATTCTGGTCGACGGCATCGACGCGCTGGATCACCCGCTGGTCGATCACGTGCGGGGCGCGGGGCTGCTCATCGGGATCCAGCTCAACGCCGATGTCTCGGCGCAGGTGGACGAGGCGGCGCGGGAAGCCGGGTACCTGCTCAATCCCGCCAAGCCCGACGTGATTCGGCTGGCGCCGCCGCTGGTGCTCACCGAGACCCAGGCCGACAATTTCCTATCCGACCTCCCCGGCATCCTCGATGCCGCGCAGGCCAAGGCCGAGAAGGAGAACAACCGGTGACGATCCGGCATTTTCTGCGTGATGACGATGTGAGCCCGGCCGAACAGGCCGAAATCCTCACCATCGCTGCCGAACTCAAGAAGGCTCCGCTCTCGGCCCGGCCGCTCGAAGGGCCGCGCGGCGTCGCGGTCATGTTCGAGAAGAACTCCACCCGCACGCGGTTCTCCTTCGAGATGGGCATCGCGCAGCTCGGCGGGCACGCGGTCGTCGTGGACGGGCGCGACACCCAGTTGGGCCGCGAGGAAACCCTCGCCGACACCGGGCGGGTGCTCTCGCGCTACGTGGACGCCATCGTGTGGCGCACCTTCGGGCAGGAGCGGCTCGACGAGATGGCCGGCGCCGCAACGGTTCCGGTGGTGAACGCGCTGTCCAACGAGTTCCACCCGTGCCAGGTGCTGGCGGATCTGCAGACCCTGCGTGAGCGCAAGGGCGATCTGGCCGGGCGCAATCTGACGTTCCTGGGCGACGGCGCGAACAACATGTCGCACTCGCTGCTGCTGGGCGGCGTCACCGCCGGAATGAACGTGACCATCGCCGCCCCCGCGGGTTTCGAGCCGTTCGGCTGGATCGTGGAACTGGCGCAGAAGCGCGCCGCCGAGACCGGTGCGAAGATCACCTTCACCGCTGATCCGCTCGCCGCCGCCGAGGGTGCGGACGCGCTGGTGACCGACACCTGGACATCCATGGGCCAGGAAGGCGACGGGCGCGACCGGGTCGCGCCGTTCCGCCCGTTCCAGGTCAACGCCGAGCTGCTCGCCCGCGCGGCCTCGGATGTGACAGTGCTGCACTGTCTTCCGGCGCATCGCGGTGAGGAGATCACCGACGAGGTCATCGACGGACCGCACAGCGCGGTCTGGGACGAGGCCGAGAACCGCCTGCACGCGCAGAAGGCGCTGCTGGTCTGGTTGCTGGCCAAGCACGCCAACGGTGTCGCGTGACGACCGAGCGCCGCTCGACCGCCCCGGCCGGCAGATCGGGTGCGGCCATCGCGCGCACCCGCGCCGGCCGGCAGGCCCGGATCGTCGCCATCCTGTCCCAGCACGAGGTCCGGAGCCAGTCCGAGCTCGCGGCCCTGCTCTCGGGCGAGGGGATCGACACCACGCAGGCCACGCTCTCGCGTGACCTGGACGAACTCGGCGCGGTCAAACTCCGCGCCGCCGACGGCGGGGCGGGCGTGTACGTCGTGCCCGAGGACGGCAGCCCCGTGCGCGGGGTGACCGGCGGCACCGAACGCCTGTCCAAACTCCTGGGCGATCTGCTGGTCTCGACCGACGCCAGCGGCAACATCGCGGTGCTGCGTACCCCGCCGGGCGCCGCGCACTTCCTGGCCAGTGCCCTGGACCGTGCGGCGCTGCCCGAGATCGTCGGCACGATCGCCGGTGACGACACCATCGCCGTCATCGCCCGAGAACCCATGACCGGCGCCGAATTGGCCGCCAAGATAGAGCAACTCGCGTAACGGCACCCGATCCCCGGATCGGCCGCTCGTTCGCCGCCCCGGGCCCGAGACCCCGAAAAGGCAGCGAACGCATGGCGACGAGTTCCCCCCTCACCACCGCCCTGGCTCACTCCCACCACCCCGCGACCCGCCTGTCGTCCATCCCCGCGCTGGCCGCGCACATCCACAGCGCGGCCGCCCGCCGCCGCCTGGAAGAGCTCCTGGACGACTTCCTGATTCCGGTCCAGGCCGACGCGGCCGCCGCGCTGGTGCTGCACGGCGGAGCGCCGGGCCGGGCCGCGGTGCGGGCCGCGATCGCCCGCCGCCCCGGCGACCCGGACGCCGACTATCTGGCCTACGCGCTCGAAACTCCGCCGCCGGCACCGAAATGCACGTCACCGGCGAACGGCCGCACGCGATCGCCGGGACCGCGCTAGCCGGCACCTCACCGCGCACTCGCGGTCACCCCGGTCCACCGGCCGCCGCGGGTCGAACGTCGGCGGCCGTGGAACTCAGGGTGATCGCGCTACTTCATGTAGCGGAGCAGTCCCAGGTTCGGATTCAGGGCGCCGTCCTGGCCGAGGGCGTGGAAATCGGCTTCGACGGCGTCGCGGGTCAGGACGCCTGCGCGGACCGCGCCGTAGCGGACGAATGACCACAGGAACACGTCGAGGTTGTCGAACCGGGTCTCGGCCTCGATGACCTCCTCCTCGTGGAACCACACGGCCACTTGGCCATTGGCCAGCACGACGTACAGGTTGCCGCCCCCGTCGGCCCCGATGGGATACACGTCGTCGTCGCTGAGTTCGGTCTCGTAGTCCGAATCCAGGATGTTGCAGTCGTTTCCGGCGAAGTCGAAGCCGTAGGACCAGTCGTACATGTCCAGGAACTGGGGGAGTTCGCCGGAGCGCACGCGCCGGTCCAGCGCCGCGAGCGCCGCGGCGTCGGTGGGCGCGAGCCGTTCGAGAAACGCTGCTACCGGGCGGGTTTCGGCGGGCACGTCCACCGGCGGGGCGTCCGGGAACCAGCGGGCGAGATCGGCGTCGAGGGCACGGTCGGTGTAGCCGATGAGATCGGCGGCAGAGAGTGGCACGGCGGGAGTCTAGGGCCGGCCGCCGACACTGTCAGCCGCTACGGCGGCCGCGGAACGCGGCTGCCGTACCGCTGCCGTGCCGGGGATCAGCTGACCAGGCAGGCGCTGCCGAGGTTGGTGCCGGTGCCGACTTCGAGTGTCGCCCACTGGGATCCGTTGTAGGACCAGGCCTGGACGTAGTGGGTGCCCGTCGACGTGGGGCTCCACGTCGAGGTGCCCGTGCCGGTGGCGTCCAGGACCAACTGCTGGGGGTCGAAGCCGGCGGCGGCGCTGTCGTAGAGCCAGATGTTCTCGCTCGCGCTGCCCTTGACGGTGACCTTGTAGGAGCAGCCCGTGCCGTACTTGCCGCCGCTGGTGGAGGTGACGGTCACGCTGGTGACGTAGGCCGAGGCCTGGGGCGCGCTCCACAGCAGCGCGGCCGCCGTCGCCGTGAACGCGGTGGCGACGAACGCCGACTTCCGAAATCCGAACATGCCGATCATCTCTCTGCAGTGAATCCGCTTGCGCGCCATCAGCGGTGAGTATCCGCGACCGGCGGCGTTCGCGCAGGCCGACACCCGAGAATCGCGAATCGACTCGCCGTCGAGGAGGCGGGAGCGCGGGGGACGGGTGCCGGCACCCTGCGTGCGGCCCGCGGGTGCTGCCCTTCATTCAGGAAGCGGTGGGTCGGGTGGTCGCCGGCCGGCGCGGTGCCCGCCGGATCGGCGAGCGCGCCGACCATCCACTACACCCCCTTGATCCACCTGTTCCCGCCGTATATCGGCACCGCCCCGCCGACGTCCGCACCGGTCCTGGCCAGGCCGTTCCTGTTTGCCCACCCCCGGTTATGAATGGGCTTGCATCATCGTGCATAATCATTTGCAGGACGACGGAGCGGGCACGCGGCGCGTGAACATACCGAGCTCGCCCGCACTGCCCCGTAGCGGGCGCGACCGACCTACACGTACTAATCGAGGAGCACACGGACTATGACCAAGCGCGTCGTACTCGCCTACTCCGGCGGGCTGGACACCTCAGTCGCCATCAGCTGGATCGGTAAGGAGACCGGCGCCGAGGTCGTCGCCGTCGCCATCGATCTCGGCCAGGGCGGCGAGGACATGAACGATGTGCGCCAGCGCGCGCTCGACTGCGGCGCGGTCGAGTCCATCGTGGTGGACGCGCGCGACGAGTTCGCCAACGAGTACTGCCTGCCGACCATCCAGTCGAACGCGCTGTACATGGGCCGCTACCCGCTGGTGTCGGCCATCTCCCGCCCGCTGATCGTCAAGCACCTGGTCGAGGCCGCCGAGTACCACGGCGCCGACACCGTCTCGCACGGCTGCACCGGCAAGGGCAACGACCAGGTTCGCTTCGAGGTCGGCATCGGCGCCCTCGCGCCCGACCTGAAGGTCATCGCACCGGTCCGCGACTACGCCTGGACCCGTGAGAAGGCCATCGAGTTCGCCGGCGAGAACAACCTGCCGATCAACGTCTCCAAGAAGTCGCCCTTCTCGGTCGACCAGAACCTGTGGGGCCGCGCGGTCGAGACCGGCTTCCTCGAGGATCTGTGGAACGCCCCGACCAAGGACGTCTACGACTACACCGTGGACCCGACCGTCAACTTCGAGGCGCCCGACGAGCTCATCATCACCTTCGACAAGGGCGTCCCGGTCGCCATCGACGGCCGCCCGGTGTCGATGTACGAGGCCATCCTGGAACTGAACCAGCGCGCCGGCCGGCAGGGCGTCGGCCGTCTCGACATGGTCGAGGATCGCCTGGTCGGCATCAAGAGCCGCGAGATCTACGAGGCGCCCGGCGCCATCGCCCTCATCGCCGCGCACCAGGAGCTCGAAGCGGTCACCATCGAGCGCGAGCTGGGACGCTACAAGCGCCAGGTCGAGCAGCGCTGGGGCGAGCTGGTGTACGACGGCCTGTGGTTCTCCCCGCTCAAGCGCGCGCTGGACGCGTTCGTGCAGGACACCCAGCAGCACGTCTCCGGCGAGGTCCGCATGGTCCTGCACGGCGGCAACGTGGTCGTGAACGGCCGCCGCTCGGACGAGTCGCTGTACGACTTCAACCTGGCCACCTACGACGCCGGCGACACCTTCGATCAGTCCCTGGCGAAGGGCTTCGTGCAGATTCACGGCCTGTCCTCCAAGGTCGCCGCGCGTCGCGACCTGAGCAGCAAGAAGTAAGTCACAGCACCACATACGCGTCACCACCGTTCGGCGTCCTACCCATCGCGATCCCCGCGGGTAGGACGCCGATAGTGTGCATACCGGACCCACCCCGAGGACAGGAGAGATCCACATGACCGAGCAGCACGGCACCAATGAGGGCGCGCTGTGGGGTGGGCGCTTCGCCTCCGGTCCGGCCGCGGCCATGGCGGCGCTGAGCAAGTCGACCCACTTCGACTGGGTGCTCGCGCCCTACGACGTGCGCGCCTCCAAGGCGCACGCGCGCGTGCTGCACAAGGCCGGACTGCTCTCCGCGAGTGATCTCGACGCGATGCTGGCCGGGCTCGATGCCCTCGCCGCGGACGTGGCCTCGGGCGCGTACGGTCCCGCCGAGTCCGACGAGGACGTGCACGGTGCGCTCGAGCGCGGGCTCATCGAACGCGTCGGCGCCGAACTCGGCGGCCGGCTGCGCGCGGGCCGGTCCCGGAACGACCAGGTGGCAACGCTTTTCCGGATGTGGCTGCGGGACGCGGTCCGCCGGATCGCCGCGGGCATGCTCGATGTGGTCGACGCGCTGGTCGCGCAGGCCGCCGCGCATCCGGACGCCGTCATGCCGGGCAAGACGCATCTGCAGGCCGCCCAGCCCGTGCTGCTCGCGCATCACCTGCTCGCGCACGCGCATCCGCTGCTGCGCGACATCGACCGGCTGCGCGACTTCGACAGGCGCGCCGCCATCTCCCCGTACGGCTCGGGCGCGCTCGCAGGCTCCTCGCTCGGCCTGGACCCCGAGGCCATCGCCGCGGACCTGAACTTCGATGCGGCCGCGTCCAATTCGATCGACGCCACATCCTCGCGCGACTTCGCCGCCGAGGCCGCGTTCGTCCTCGCGATGACCGCCGTCGACCTCTCGCGCATGGCCGAAGAGGTGATCATCTGGAGCACACCGGAATTCGGCTACATCACCCTGGCCGACGCCTGGTCCACCGGCTCCTCGATCATGCCGCAGAAGAAGAACCCCGACGTCTCCGAACTGACCCGCGGCAAGGCCGGCCGCCTGATCGGCAACCTCACCGGCCTGCTCGCGACCCTGAAGGCCCAGCCCCTGGCCTACAACCGCGACCTGCAGGAGGACAAGGAACCGGTCTTCGACTCGGTGGCCCAGCTCGAGCTCCTGCTCCCCGCGATCGCGGGCCTGGTCGCCACCCTGACCTTCCACACCGACCGCATGGCCGAACTGGCCCCCGCGGGCTTCACCCTCGCCACCGACATCGCCGAATGGCTTGTCCGCCAAGGTGTCCCGTTCCGCGTGGCCCACGAGGCCGCCGGCGGCTGCGTCCGCGCCGCCGAGTCCCGCGGCGTAGGCCTGGACGAACTCACCGACGCGGAGTTCGCCGCCGTGGACCCGGCCCTGACCCCCCAGGTCCGCGAGGTCCTGACCGTGGAAGGCTCGATCGCCTCCCGCAACTCCCGCGGCGGCACCGCCGGCGTCCAGGTGGCGAAACAGCTCGACGAGGTCCGCGCCGCCGCCGCCGACCAGCGCACCTGGCTGAGCTGACACCGATCGGGAAGGTTGCCGTGCATGAAACCGGCGGCTTTCCCGGGCGGCGCGTCCAACAGCGCCGAATCCCTGTTCCCCGGACGCCGCGCTTGCCGTCGATATAACGTCCGTGTTATGAATTGGGGAGAGGTGGAATCGGAGATAGACGGGTGGTTCGACTCGCTCGATCAGGACGACCAGGAGACCGCGATCTTCTACGTCGACCTGCTCGCGGAGCGGGGCGTGCTACTCGGCGAGCCCTACACACGACAGCTACAGGGCAAACTCCGCGAGCTTCGCTTCTACTTGACCCGAGACGCGGTGCGAATCACCTACTGGATCGCGCCCGGCAGGCGCATCATCCTGCTGACGGTGTTTCGGAAGCGTCGCATGCGCGAGTCTGCCGAGATCGAGCGCGCGATGCGGGCAATGCGGCGATGTATTGCCGAGGCGCACGCCGTGGAGGAGGAGTGAATTCCATGGATGAACGCAAGAGTTGGTCGGATAAGCGGGCCGAGATCCTCGACCGTCCAGGGGCCGGCGCGGCGTATGACGCCGCTCGGATTCGTTTCGAGCTGGGGGCGGCGGTTCGTGAGCGGCGGGAGGCGCTCGGCCTCACACAATCCGAACTCGCGGAGCGGGCCGGTCTGAAGCAGCCCGCGGTAGCGCGATTCGAGGCGGGGGGCACGATGCCCACCATTCCGATGCTCGAACGCTTCGCCGAGGCATTGGAACTCAGGCTCCGAGTCGAATTCGCGTTGCCGGAAGCCGGTTGAGCGCCATCGGCGCGCCGGGCGGCTGACCGTGAACGCGCGAGGCCCGTCGCGGTGTGCGCGGCGGGCCTCGGTTCGTGCGCGGAATCGCTTATCCGCGACGGTAATTCATGTGTTTGCTGGCCGGGACGGCGGTGCGGCCGGGGCCGTGGACGCGGCCGGGGACCGACTGCGACTTCTCGGTCTTGCCGCGGCGCTCGCGGCGCGAGAGGGGGCGATCGGCGGGCTCGGGGGAGTGTGATTCGGGCGTGGAAGGCTGATCGGGCATGGGTCCTCCTGCGGGCATGTGGGACCGACTCACCGGAAGCGGCCGGTCAGTATCGGAATTCGCCGCGGGGCGGCGGGAGAATCACGTGGGGGCGACGCGGGGGAGCGTCGTGGCCGTCAGAGCACGCGGGCGCACGGGGCGCGGCGTCGGCCGTCCGAACGTGAAGCGCGAGAAGCGCTCAGGAGTACAGGGGCATCCACATGCCGGACACCGTATCCAGAAAATGTGAATCGGTGCCACCCATTTATTCGACCCGGGTGGGGCGGCGGAGCGAACCCGGCTCACGCGTCGAGCCGATCGGGACGCCGCGGCGGTCCCGGGGAGCAAGATCAGCGTCGATATGCTGCGGGTATGACCCTATTGCTGCTGGGCCTGGCCATCGCGTTCGAGGTGACGGCGACGGTGTCGCTGAAGATCTCCGAGGGCTTCACCAAGGTGGTGCCGTCGATCGTCGTGGTGATCGGGTACGGCTGCGCGTTCTTCTTCCTGTCGCAGGCGCTGAAGCGGGGGATGGCCATCGGGGTGGCGTACGGGATCTGGTCGGCGGTCGGCGTGGTCGCCATCGCGATCATCGGGGCGCTGTTCCTGAACGAGACGCTGACCCTGGTGCAGATGGGCGGCATCGTCCTGGTGATCGCGGGCGTGCTTGCCCTCGAACTCGGCGGGGCGCACTGACCGCGTGACCGGTCCCGCCCCGACCGCGCCGCCGGTCCCGCGCCGCTCCCGTCTCCGGTCCCACACCCGCCCGGACCGTCAATCCTGTACGCGCACCGCGTATCCCGCGTCCGCCAGGGCGGTGAGGACCTCGTCGCGATGCGCGGGCCCGCGGGTCTCCACGGTGAGCAGCACCTCCACCTCGTCGATGGCCAGCCAGGCCCCGGTGCGGGAGTGGACCACGTCCAGGACGCTCGCGCCGGTGCGGCCCAGCTCGGCCAGCAGGCCACCGAGGCTGCCGGGGCGGTCGGAGATGGTGACGCGCGTGACCAGGTAGCGGCCGGCCGCGCTCAGGCCGTGGCCGATGACGCGGGTCAGCAGCAGCGGGTCGATATTGCCGCCGGACAGCACCGCGCAGACCTGGCCGCGCAGCGCGAGTTCGTCCGCGGCACAGGTCATGAGCGCGGCCACCGCGGCCGCCCCCGCGGGCTCGACGATGAGCTTCGCGCGTTCCATGCACAGCAGCAGCGCCCGCGAGAGCGCGTCCTCGTCGACGGTGAGAATCGCGGGTGCGCAATCGAGTACGTGCGCGAACGGCACCTCGCCCGGCAACCCCACGGCGATGCCGTCCGCCATGGTGGACATCTGGGTGAGCCGCACCGGTTTTCCGGCTTCCAGGGATCCGGGCCAGGCCGCCGCGTTCGCCGCCTGCACGCCGATCACCCGCACCTCCGGGGCCAGCTCGCGCAGGGTGGCCGCGATGCCCGCGAGTAGCCCGCCGCCGCCGGTGGGCACCAGCACCGTCTCCACCTCCGGCAATTGCTCCAGGATCTCCAGCGCCACCGTCGCCTGCCCGGCCACGATGTCGGCGTGATCGAAGGGGTGCACCAGGGTCGCCCCGGTCTGCTCCGCGAAGGTCTGTGCCGCCGTGATCGCCTCGTCGAGGGATTCCCCGACCTGATGCACGGTCGCCCCGTATGCCCTGGTGGCCACCAGTTTCGGCAGGGCCGCGCCCACCGGCATGAACACCGTGGACTCGATGCCCAGCGAGGTCGCCGCCCACGCCACACCCTGCGCGTGATTGCCCGCGCTCGCGGCCACCACGCCGAGCTCGCGGGCGGCCGCGGGCAGATTCGCGATGCGGTTGTACGCCCCGCGCGGTTTGAAAGACCCGGTGCGCTGCAGGTTCTCGCACTTGAGCCACACGTCGTGCCCGGTGCGATCGCTCAGCGCCCGCGAGGCCACCACGGGCGTCCGGCGGATCACCGGCTCCAGCAGGGTCGCGGCCGCCTCGACCCGCGCGACGATATCCATGGCGTCATGCTGCCAGGTGTTCGCTGCGGTGTCGCGTAGGACACCATGGCCCGTGGATTGTTGCGCCGGGCGGGCGATGGCGCGATCGTGTTGCATGAGCAATTCCATCGCGATACCCCCGGAGGTGGCCGGCGTCCTCGAACGCCACTACACCGCGGAGTTCGCCACGCGCGCACGCGATCGCACCCCGATCGCCGTCCCCGTCGCCCCGCTCTGGCTGCCCGAACGCGGCGCCATCCTGGTGAGCACCGGAATCGGGTTCCCCTACAAGGCTTTCAACGCCCGGCGCGACCCCAAGGTCTCCCTGCTCTACTCCAATCCCACCGCCGGCGGACTCGATGATCCGCCCGTGGTCCTGGTGCAGGGCAACGCCGTGGTTTCCGAAATCGTCACCTGGGACGAGGAATTGGAGCGCCAGTGGCGCAAGGTCTGGGCGCAGAGCCCCAAGGGCATCGCCGGTGACGCCATCACCCGCCGCGTGTTCTGGTGGTACTACATGCGCCTGAAGATCACCGTCGAACCCGTCCGCATCCGCTGGTGGCCGGGCCGGGATATGACCGCCGTACCCCACGAGTCGGCGCTGCCCGGCTACGAGAACGTGACCCACGCCGACGGGCCGCCGCATCCCGCCGGATCCCCGTTCGCGGATGCCCCGCCGCCGCATCCTGCCGGATCCCCGTTCGCCGATGGCCCGCCGCCGCATCCGAACGCCCCGCATCCGCCCGGTGGCCGGCCGCACCCCGGCCCGCCGCCGCATCCACAGCATCCCGAGCGGCCGGAAGGGGCGCGGTAATGGGTTTGGTTCAGGATATTCACCACGCGCTCTACCGGTTTCCCGACGGCGTCGTGCTGACCGCCGACAGCCCGGCCGGCTATCCCGTGAGTCTGCGCTGCCACCCCGGTCCGCGCGGTGGCTCACTGGTGCTGGCGCGGCCCAAATGGTTCGACGCGATGGACGGCCCGGCGTCCATGCTGGCGCACAGTCACGACGCGGAGGGCGGGAGCATGCGGTCCGTGCAGATCCGCGGGAGCATTCGCGCCGAAGGCATCGACCTCGTCTTCACTCCCACCGGATTCGAGGAGTACACCGGTTCGGCGGCGCAGGGTCTGCGCCTGAGCCGCAGGGCGAGCCGCGCGGCCAAGGAGTATCTGCGCCGGCGCGGCCTGGCCCGCCCCGCGGTGCCGTGGGACCGCATCAAGGCCGCCCGGGCGGAGGTCGAGCGCGGGAAGTAGCCCGGCACTCGCGGTGATCAACCCGGCACTCGGGAACAGGTGCGGGTCGGTCGATCCGCGTGCTTCGCCACGCGGCGGGACCGGGCGCGGCCCGAAATGTCGGGCTCGGCCCCACGGCTCGGTCTAATGTTCGCGTCGAACGCGCTGGCCTGCGCCTTTTCTGCTCCACCTCCACCATTCGGAAGAGAGGGAGGCTGTGCCGAAAACCTCGAAGATCATTGCCGCACTCGCTGTTTCCGCCGCTTTCGCAATGGCTCCGGCGGCGCTGCCCTCGGCCGCGGCCACCCCGATGGCCAGTTGTTCCGGCGGTGACTTCCGCTGGACCGCGGTCGATGGCGCGATCGATATGACGCCCAAGGATCTGGTATTCACCTCGGTCGGCCGGCTCTGGGGCTGCACGGGGGCGGACGGCATCACCGGCGGCACCTTCACCGGCGTGCACACCGCCTCCTCGGACTGCATGCACCCGGCGAACGGCCCGATCACGGTGCACATCGTCTGGTCCAACGGCGAGCTCAGCACCCTGTGGGGGCACTGGCCGGTGACGATGATGCAGCCGGCCGCAGGCCCGCTCGAGGTCATCAGCGGCGTCGGAGCGGGTGAGCGGGTCCACGTCGTCGCCGAATACGAAATGATGACCCCGGACATGGTGATGGGCTGCATGGGCCCCGGCGTGAAGACGGGCCCGGGCAGGCTGAGCGCCAGCATGATGTGATTCGCGTCGTGCCCGGAATCGCCGCCCGCTCCGAATAGGGAGCGGGCTTTTTCGTTGCCGCCGAGTTTCGATGCCAGAAGTTAACCAGCGCGGCCACATTCGACCGGCAGGGCACCGCTTAAATCCGCACTGATTCGCGTATTAAAGACCACACCCGCAAAACATGCTTCAGAAAAGCGGAATTAGTAGCGTGGGGGACATGCAGCTCTCCCGGTTCACCGATCTCGGACTGCGTGCGCTCATGCGATTGGCGGTGAGTGATGACGCGCAGGAACGCGTCACCGTCAAACTCATTGCGCGACAGGTGAACGCGTCCGAGAACTACGTGGCGAAGGCGGTGTCCCGGCTCGTCGAGCTCGGCTACGTGCACTCCCAGCGCGGCCGGACCGGTGGCATTTTCCTGACCGATCGGGGCCGGTCCGAGACCGTGGGCACGATCGTGCGCGAACTCGAGGGTGATTCCGAGGTCATCGAGTGCCTCGGCGACAATCCGTGCCCGCTGGCGAGCGCCTGCCGTTTGCGCGGCATTCTCGCGCAGGCCCAGGAGGCCTTCTATCGACAGCTGGACGGGTACACCCTGACCGATCTGGTGGATCAGCGCACCGTGGAGTTGCTGCACATGCCGGTGCTCCCGGCCGCCGCATTCGAAGAACAGGAGTCACGATCATGACGTTCGCGCAGGAAGCCGCCCTCGAGGCCGTCCCCGAACTCGAACCCGAGCACGCCGCGGTGATCCGCGCGACGCTGCCGCTGATCGCGGCGAACATCGACGCCATCACCGCGCGGTTCTACCGCGAGATGTTCACCGCGCACCCGGAACTGCTGCGCGACAGGTTCAATCGCGGCAATCAGCGCCGGGGCGCACAGCAGCGGGCGCTGGCGGCCTCCATCGCCACCTACGCGAGTCATCTCGTCGATCCGGCCCTGCCGCATCCGCGCGAGTTGCTCGCGCGCATCGGGCACAAGCACGCCTCGCTCGGCGTCACCGCCCCCGAATACCGCATCGTGCACGAGCACCTGTTCGCCGCCATCGTCGCGGTGCTCGGCGCGGACGTGGTGACCGCCGAGATCGCGGCGGCCTGGGATCGCGTGTACTGGCTCATGGCCACCACGCTCATCGACTTCGAGAACGAGCTGTACGCGGGTGCGGGCGTCACCCCGGGTGATGTGTTCCGCGAGACCGTCGTGACCCAGCGCGTCGACGACCCGTCGGGGGTGGCGACTTTCGTGGTGGAGTCCGCGGACCCGTCGCGCCCGCTCCCGGATTTCCTTCCGGGGCAATATGTCTCGGTGGGCGCTGACCTGCCCGACGGCGCTCGGCAGCTGCGCCAGTACAGCCTCACCAATCGTTCGGGCGACGGCGGGCTCGCCTTCGCGGTGCGTCGGGTCGCGGCCGGAGCCGACGGCCCGGAGGGGGAGGTCTCGGCCTGGCTGCACGACACGCTCGGCGTGGGGGACCGACTCCAGGTGACCCTGCCCTTCGGCGATCTCACCGTCGATCCGGCCGCCGGCACCCCCGTGGTGCTGATCTCCGCGGGCATCGGCATCACCCCGATGGTGGGAATCCTCGAGCATTTGCGCGCGTGCGCGTCCGAGCGTCACGCGCTGGTGCTGCACGCGGATCGTTCGGCCGCGACGCATCCGCTGCGCGAGCAGGCCGGCGAACTCGTCGCCGGCCTGCCCACCGCGCGGGCGCGCACCTG
>NZ_JBEXUS010000128.1:0-20757 GCF_040614455.1 Nocardia sp. NPDC005978 | reverse complement strand
TTCCATTCCCCGCCCACCCCCTACATCTACACAACCCCCCCACCCCTCTTCCCCACCACGACGCTCTTCCGTTCTGGTGCCCGGGGGCCGGCCCCCGGGCGCGGCGCCGCGCCCGACCGACCCATGCGTGCTCATCGGGGAGCGCTCCGGCCGAAGGTGACCAGGTGAGTGTGCTTGTCCTCCGGTGTGTTCCGGTTGAGGATGTCCGAGAACGAATGGGTCGACTCGATGACGCGCATGCCCTCGGGCGAGAAGGTGTCCGCGGTGAACAGCCGGGGTGAGAGCAACGGGTGGTTCAGCAGTTCGGAGAAGGCCGAGACCACGAACATCCTGCCCATGAGGCGGCCCCACAGCGCACCTTTCGCGGGCTCCTCGGCGGCCTGACCCACGTAGTAGTCGATGTCGTCGATGTCGCGGTAGCGCTCTCGCAGACCAGAGATGACTGCGCGGTCGCTGGAGATCTGCCCCCAGTCCGTCACCCGTTGCAGACCGGCGAACTCGCGATAGTCGTTGTAGGACGCCATGTTCAGGGCGCGGCCCATCACGATGGTCGACTCCTCGGTCGGCAGCAGCGACTCGTGGGTGTTCAGCAGCCCGAGCCGGCCCGCCGGTTGCGTGGACAGGTCCTGGAACAGCGGGCCCAGGCCGCGCGCCTCGACGAGCTTGCTGTTGGCGAGCGTGTCGATCAGCGGCACGGTCTCGCCGTCGATGCGGTATTCGGACGGGATCATGCTGTGCCAGCGATAGGACATGCTGTATTCGACGGTGACCCAGTTCGGTTGGATCCAGGGTCCGCGATAGGTGCGTTTCGGGTCGAGCGCGAAGCGGAAGTGGAACGGCGTGAGGTGGTTGACGTAATCCTCGAGCGCCACCCGGGTCATCAGCACGATCATCACGTTGCGCGTGGTCTGGAAGATTCGCTCGTCGTCCCAGTTCTTGTGCGCCGCGCCGATGACCTCGGCGATGCGGTTGTGTTCGCGCACGAACAGGGTGGCGAACATCTGGGTGCCGATGGTGGAGTTGGAGCCGTCGCCGCCGAGCGCGTACAGCGAATCGTGCTTCTCGAGCGGAATGCGTTCGAATCGAACGGGTCTCAGCACGGCGAACTCGGCTTTGATCTGCCCGCCCGAGCACAGCAGCGGCGGAAATTCCGCGGCGCCGACCCAGCGACTCTTCAGGCGGCCGCCCTCGAAGGCCCGCAGCGCGTTGCTGGTCTCCTCGGTATGGCCGTACAGCGGCCTGGCGTCCACGATGTGGGTCGAATCGGTGCGACTGGGATCGGGATCGTTTCCGCGATGCAGGAATCCGTCGGTGAACCACTGCGACCACGCGGGGAGCAGCGCGGTCGATCGTTCGGCCGTCACGGTCGGGCCCGATCGCCGGAAGAGTTCGAGAGTTTCCGCGGGCGTGGGCAATCCGGGGCGCAGCTCGTCGACCGGTGGCAGCTGGCGTCCGATATAGGTGCGGTCGGTCAGCGACGGCCAACTGGTGTAGGGACTGCGCGCGCTGAGCGGTTCGGGGCGGGTGGGCAGGTTCCGCATGGCGATCTGCGTCAGCTGACTGTTCAGTTGGCGCTGCACCGGGGCGACACGATTCACCGCGGCCCAGAGCGGGCCGTAGTGCGAGAGCACGTGTGCGGCGAGGCGAGCGGGGCGGCCGTCGCGGGACAGATCGCGGCCGGACGTGGTGGCACTGCACATGGGACATCCCCCAAGAAATGAAAGGTAACCGGTGTGGAGTTACGCGCGGGCGCGGTCGAGGAATTCGACCTCGCGCCGAATATCCGTCAGGAGCATGTCGGCGACGGCCTGACTGAAACCGTTGCGAATGACGAACCGGGCCACCGAGATGTGTTCCAGATTCGGCGGCAACGTATAGGTGGGCGCCTGCCAGCCGCGCAGCCGCAGCCGATCGGACAAATCGGCGACGGTGAACGCGTGTTCGCGTTCGGGGTGCACCCGAATTGTCAGGACGGGCAGGTGTTCACCGCCGGAGACAACCTGGAGACTCTCGATATCGGCGAGTTGTCCGGCGAGATAGCGCGTGACGTCCACGCACGTCTGCTGAACCGCGCGGTATCCGCCGAAGCCCAGGCGCAGGAAGTTGTAGTACTGGGCGATGACCGGCGCGCCGGACCGGGAGAAACTCAGCGTGAAGGTTTCCACGTTGCCGCCGAGCAGTTCGCAATTCATCACGAGATCCTCGGGTAATGCGTCGGGTTCCTGCCATACGATCCAGCCGACGCCGGGGAAGACGAGGCCGAACTTGTGCCCCGAGGCATTGATGGACTGCACGCGCGGTAAACGGAAGTCCCACACCAGATCCGGATCAAGGAACGGCGTGATGAATCCGCCGATCGCGGCATCCACGTGCAATGGGATGTCGATGCCCGTGTCCGCCTGCAGCGCGTCCAATTCCGCCGACATGCGCGCGATCGGATCGAGCTTGCCGACCTGTGTCGACCCGAGTACCCCGATCACGCCGATGGTGTTCTCGTCGCAGTACTCGCGCACGCGGGAGGCGTCGAGTGTGTAGTCGCCCGCCTCGATCGGCATCCACCGCGGTTCGACGTCCCAGTACCTGCAGAACTTCGGCCAGCACGTGTGCACCGCCGTGGACAGCGCCAGGTTCGGCCGATCGATCGGAAGACCCTGCGCGCGGCGGCGTTCGCGCCATTTGAACTTCATGGCCAGCCCGCCCAGCATGGCGGCCTCGCTGGAGCCGCCGGTGGAACAGCCCACGCTGATGCCGTCCGGGTCGCGCCACAGATTGTCGAGGATGTTGACGCAGCGCGCCTCCATTTCGGCGGTCTGCGGATACTGGTCCTGATCGACGATATTGCGATCGAGGGATTCCGCGATGAGTTCGCGCGCTTGCGGTTCCATCCATGTCGTGCAGAAAGTCGCCATGTTGAGCCGGGCGTTGCCGTCCAGGATGAGTTCGTCGCGAATCAATGCCGCGGCGGCGTCCGGTGACATCGGGCGGTCGGGGAGTTTGTATTTCGGTACCCCGCCGGCCGGAACGAGCCCGCTGTATAGGGGATTGACTTCGACCGATTCGCTCCACCGGTCCGGCTGCACATGAGTAAGCATCGTTCACGCACCTTCTCGGCGCGGCCGGCGCCGAGAAATGGCCGCGCTGATATTCAGGGACAAGAGCTTTCGAGATGGCCGAGCGTGGACACGTCGCTCGTACTCGTCATGAATCCGCAGAAGTATGCACTGTCGTCGACTGCCGTGCATTGTGGATGCGACGGCGTGGCAAGTCAGCGAGGAGTATTGGAAACAATTGTGGCACAACGCATCGGGTCTATGGCTATATCGGGGCAATCGCTCCTGTTGCAAGGTTAGCAGTCGGCGTCTCGGCGCTGCAATAGAACAGCCGAGAAGGTCGCCGACCGCTAATTGCCTTCCATCGCTTGACTTCCGCCGTACCTCAGCCCAGGGCGGAGGCGGTGGGAACCACGACGCCGTAGAGATCGCCGATCGTCGCCAGGGCGGCGGCGTGCAGCTGCTCGGCGGGCACGTCGCCGGCTACCGAGGGCAGCGGCCGGGTCGCGCAGGCGTCGGCCACCACGGTGGGCTGGTTGCCGCGCAGGAATGCGCCCTCGGTGGTGAAGGTGACGCACATGTGGGTCATGAACCCGGCCAGCACCACGTGGTCGTGGCCGGCCGCGTCGACCCGATCGGCGAGGTCGGTGCCGACGAATCCGTTCGGCGCGGTCTTGACCACCACGGGCTCGCCCTCGATCGGCGCGACGCGGGGATGGATTCGCCCGATCTCGGCAGTGATGTCGTAGGGGGTGCCGACGCCGCCGTCGTTGATCACGTGGATGACGGCCGCGCCGGCGGCCCGTGCCCGGGCCAGGAGGTCGGCGGCGGCGTCCAGGGCGGCCTCCCAGCCGGTCAGCTCCATGACGCCGCGGGTGTAGGTGTTCTGGTAGTCGACCAGGATCAGCGTCGCGTCGGCCAGTGTCGCGGGGGTTCGATCGAGGCCGTTCAGGTCGCGCAGGGTGGTGCTCCGCGGGGTCATGTCTCGAATATCCTTCTGCCGGTTGGTGTTTGGGTCGAAGCCGCGTGTTCGCGGGGCGACGTGTTCCACGCTAGGGCAGATTCGGCGTGTCGGGAATGTCGGGTAACCTGCAGAATCGGACATTCGTCGGCTGGGAAGGTCATCGTGGAACGCTTGATCGTCGTCGTGCTCTTCGACCGCGTCGACCTGCTCGACGTCACCGGGCCGCCGGAGGTGTTCGCGCTGCTGCAGCGTGAGATGGACGAGCCCACCGGGTACCACGTCGTGCTCGCCGCTGAGACCATGGACCCGGTGACCACGTCGGCGGGGGTGCGGGTGCTGCCGGACGTGACCTTCGACGAGCTCGCCGGGCGTGCGATCGACACCCTGCTGGTGCCCGGCGCGGTCGAGGTCGACGAGCGGCGGCGGGTGCGCGCGGTGAGTGATCCGGCGGTGGTGGACCGGGTGCGGACGCTGTCCGCCACCACGCGCCGCGTGGCCTCGGTCTGCGTGGGCGCGCACATCCTGGCCGACGCCGGGCTGCTCGACGGCCGACGCGCCACCACGCACTGGTCGACCGCACAGCAACTCGCGGCCGAGCACCCGGCGATCGAGGTGGACGCCGACCCCATCTTCATCCGCGACGAGAACGTGTGGACCGGCGCCGGACTCACCGCCTGCCTGGATCTGGCCCTCGCGCTGGTGGCCGACGACTTCGGCGACGCCCCCGCCCTGCGGGTCGCCCGCCAGCTCGTCATGTATCTCAAGCGCCCCAGCGGCCAGAGCCAGTTCAGCGTTTCCCTGGAACCGATGTCGACGACCCGCCGTGTGGACGCGCTGCGGCACTACATCACCCGCAATATCGCGACCCCGCTCACCGTCACCGACCTGGCCGCCGAGGCCCATATGAGCGAACGTCAACTGAACCGGGTCTTCAAATCCGAACTCGGGATGTCACCCGCCGCCTACATCGAGTCCGCCCGCGTCGAAGTGGCCCGGAATCAGCTCGAAACCACCGACGCCACCCTCGACCGCGTGGCGACCCGCTCCGGCTTCAACACCACCGACACCCTGACCCGCGCCTTCCGCCGCACACTCGACGTCACCCCGACCGAGTACCGAAAACGCTTCCGAATCGGCTGAATTCGGCCGATCTCTCGTGACCGGCCCGCGCCGGAAGCGCTCGCTTCCGCCGCGGTCCGGCTGCGCCACAGACGTTCAGGACATGATGGCCAGGGGCTGGGTTTCCGTTGCGGGGCATAGGGATTCGACGAAGGCGGTCAGGCGGATCCGGGAGTCGGCCAGTGCGCAGGTGAAGCTGCGGCGGCCGTCCGCGGACTCGCGGTCGGTGGTGGTCTCGGTCATGTTCAGGGCCTGGGCCCATTGCAGCAGGTGGGATTTGGCCTCGATGCTGGGCAGGTCGGGGTCGATGGTGCCGCAGAACTCGGCGGCGCCGGGCTCGCCGGTGTGGGACACGGTGAAGCGGGCGCAGCACTCCCACATCCAGGTCACCGGTGGCAGGGGTTTCCCGGCGGCCGCGACCGCATAGGAATTGACCGTCCGGGAGACGGTTTCGATCGCGGCCATGGTCAGCGAATCGGTCACAGCGGACAGGGTGCCACCCCTGGTCAGCGGATTCCCGGAACTCGCGCGGTGCGCGTGTCGGGGTGGGGGAGGGTCGTGCGGGACCGGCGGGCGGGGCCGCTATCGTGCATCGACGATCCCGCGCGGGAAGCGCCGGGCGGGATCGGTACGGCGGCGGTGCATTCGCCGGGACGGGCGTGTCAGTGTTGTTGCGGCAGCGCCGCTTTGGCGTGCGACCGGAGTCGGTGCGCGCGGCCGCCGGTCTAATCTGAGGGTAACGATACGAAAGGGATGCACGGTGACTTCTTCGAATTCGCAGCGCCGGGTGGTGCGGGCGCCCGCGGACTGGGTGCCCGACGCCGGACTGGTGGCGGCGGCCCTGGAGAATCCGAACGGCGTGGTCGCGGCGATCGACGCCGACTACGTCGAGGACCCCGACGGGTACGTCCCGGCGGAGGCGATCAAGGGCTGCTGGCTCGTGGACGAGAACGGCACTCTGACAGGAGAGTTCGAGGAGAACCCGAAGCACGGGGTTCCCGCGGACGACTTCGCCCGCCTGGCCGGGGACGACACCTTCATCGGCCGCCTCGGTTTCGATCCCGAGGAGATGATCCGGGAGCAGATCACCGAGATGCTGGTGGAGCAGGTCCCCGGCACCATCGTGGAATGGATCAAGGTCACCGACGATCCCCGCCAGCTGACGGCCGGAATCCACGGCGCGGAGAACCGTTTCACCGTCACCCGCGTCGGCATCGCCATCCCCGTGGCATTCTCCGCGGTGAGTCCGAGTTCGCGGCGCGAAATCCTCTGGGGTGTACTCACTTACGCCCAGACCGGGATGAACGATCCCGAGACGAACCGCCGCCGCATGTGGCTGGATCTGCGCGAAACCCTGGACTGGGCCGAGGAACAGTTGCAGCCGCGCCTGTTCACCGAGCCGGGCAGCCAGAACTGAGCCGACCGGCGGGGCCCACGGTCCCGCCGGGCACGGCCCGCTCACCCGGAACGGCACCGCGTACGCGCGGGCGTTCGGACACCGGTGCGGACGGCGCCGCGGGGCACCGGGGTGCGACGGCTGCCGGAACGCCGCCAACCACCGCGGGCGGCAGCGTGATTCGCTACGCCGGGCACGCGGAGCAGAGTCAGGGCGACGTGTAAATTCGCCGCATGGGGAGAGTTTCGCCGAGCGCGTTCGGGGTCGATCGCTTTCACGTCTCGGTACATGACGTCGCGCCGGAGTGGGCTGCCGAGACAGCCGAGATCTTCGATGCGCTGACGCCTTTGGTCGGATCGCGGGTCTCCGCGGGCGTCGTGCCGTGCTGGGGCGGGCGGCCGCTCCGGCCGGGCGACGAGCAGCTGGTCGCCGGCCGTGCACAGGAGGTGCTGCTGCACGGCTGGACGCATCGCCGCGAGCGCGGCCGCGGGCCGGTCAGCCTGCTCACCGGTGGTGCCGACGAGTTCGCCGGGCTCGGCGCCGACGCGGCGGCGGCGCGATTGCGCGCGGGCCGGGACGCGCTGAGCGAGCGGCTCGGCACCCCCGTGGAGGGATTTCTGCCCCCGGCATACCGATTGGGCAGTGTCGGAACGGAAACCCTTGCCGCCGTGGGGCTCCGATACCGGGTCGGCTGGGCATCGGCGGCCGACGTGCACGGCCGCACCGTGCGGCTGGCCACTCGCATCTGGGACGTGTCGCCGCTCGCGGCCCTGTCCCGCGCGGCCGCGGCCGTCGGCCATCTGGCCGACCTGCGGCCAGGCGCGGTCCCGACAATCACCATCCACCCCCTCGACGTCCGCCGCGGCTTTCTGCCCCACGCCCTCGCCGCGGTCCGCGCTCAGTTAGCCCTGGGGCGCACCCCCGCCCTGATCCGCGAGCTGATCGACCGGGCGCAGACCCGATGAGCGCGGGCGAGCGTGGCGGGCCGACTCGGTACGGGATGTCGCGGATGGAGCCGGGCGCCCGGTACGCACGCGGGAGCGCATTTCCGCACGCGTGGGGTAGATCCGCGCCGGTGCGCTCGCCGCACCCCGGACACCGGTGCGCCGGGACCGGCATCGACGGTCCGGGGGAGTCCTGCGGTCGCGTGGCAGGGGAGCGAGCGGCGTGGCCCTACTATGCGGCGGTCCGAGCGTTCCCGGATGTCGCGCGAGAGTGGATCCACACCGGCGCCGCGCGTACCCCGGAGCTCGTCCGATGAGCGCGGACGGCAGGACCGTGTCCCGCCGGGCAGATCGCGACGCGGGGGCATCGTCCCGGACCGGGGCGTTTCTGCGGGGACGCTTGGACGGGGCCGCGGCCCAGCGGGCGGGCCGGATCGCGGCGCGGGTCGCGCCACACCTGCCCGTGGGCGGGCGGGTGATCGACATCGGATCCGGGACCGGGCACAACACCGAGGCGCTGCGCGCGGTGACGGCCTCGAGTTTCGTCGAGACCGATGTGGTCGACATGCATGTGGTCGGGCCCGCGCCGGTGCTGTGCGCGGACGGGGCGCTGCCGTTCGCGGACAACGCTTTCGAGGCGGCGCTGGTGCTGCACGTCCTGCAGTTCCCGGCCGATGCCACGGTGCTGCTGCGCGAGGCGGCGCGGGTCGCGCCGCGGATCATCGTGCTCCAGTCGACCGTCGGCGGCCCGGCCGGGCACGCCGCACTCGTGGTGCGGGGATTCCTGTTCGGGCGCTTGGCGTTTCGCACCGCCCGCGCCGTCGGATACGTCGCGCCGACCCCGCAGGCGCTACGGGTGCTGCGGGTCTTCTCGCGGGCCGACGTGCGGGCCGCCGCCGCGGCCGCGGGACTGCGGGTGACCGCCTTCGAGGCGGACCGGTTCCCGGTGCCGTTCGGCGGGCGCGACCTGTTCGTCCTGGAGCGCGCGGAATGAAGGTCTCGGTGATCGTCCCGGCGCGCAACGAGGCGGCGGCGCTGGGCGACACCCTGCGGTCGCTGGTGATCGCCGCGCGCACGGCGCGCGCATCGATCGAGATCATCGTCGTGGACAGCGCCAGCACGGACGGGACAGCTGAACTGGCGCGCTCGTTCACCTGTGCCGAGGCAGCCGAAACAGCCTGGGGCGCCTCCCGGGTTCCGATCCGCGTCGCGGTGGCGGACCGGCCGGGCGCCGGGCGCGCCCGCAACCTGGGCGCCGAGCTGGCCGCGGGCGACGTGCTGGTCTTCGTCGACGCCGACACCCGCGTTCCCGCCGACGCCTTCTCCCGCACGCTCACCCACGTGCACGCCGGCTACCAGGGCGGGCTGACCCGGCTCGGCGCGCTCGACGGCGGCCGCCGGGCCCGGCTGTGGTGGGCGTTCTGGAATGTAGTGCGCGCGCTGCCCATCGCCCGCGCGAAAGCCATGTCCGCCTTCATGTTCAGCACCCGCGACGCCTTCGACACGTTCGGGCCGTTCGACGAGAGCGTGCAGATCTCCGAGGAATGGCCGCTGCTGGCCGGTCTGTGGCGGGCCCGGCGCGACCGGTTCGTCTACGACCGCGAACTGACCGTGTTGTCCTCCGCGCGGCGTATGGAGATCCCGGCCTTCGGCTACACCCGCACCTTCGTGAAATACGCCTGGGCGGTGCTGCATTCGAGTGGCCGCGCCCGCTACCCGGACCGATTCCGCCACCCGCCCGCGGGCACGGAGACCCCGCGGCGGTGGCGGCTGCGGCTCGCCGCGCTGGTGGCGGGCACCGCGATGCACGATCTCGACCCGGTGCGGGTCGACGGGCGGCGCTGGTTCCACAAGCGCAGGCGTCGCGCCCGCGCGCCGCTGCTGCCGCTGTGGAATCTGTGGCTCGCGATCTGCGGCGAACCGGTGCGCGTGGTGTCCGGAACCGCCTGGCACGACCGCGAAAACGCGGTGCATCGAGCACTGTACGGGCAGGACGTCCGCCCGGCCGCGCACGGCGGCCTGCTCATTCCGTACCGTCCGGGCGTCCCGGCCGACGCGGTACCCGGCGGCCCGGTCGATCACGCGGACCGGGTGATCACCGCCGCCGCCCGTGCCCTGGCGGGACTGCACACCGCCGGGCAGAGCCACGGTGACGCCGTTCTGCGCAACGTCCTGCTGGATCCCGCCACCGGCACGGCCGCGTGGATCGACTTCGAAACCCGCCACCGTGACGCACTGCCCGAGCCGTGCCGCCGCGCCGACGATCTCTGGACCCTGGCCCGCTCGGCGGTCCTGACCCTGGGCCCCGGCCGGGCCGAGCCGGTCGCCGCCGCGATCGTGGCGGCGAGCCTCGACCCGGCCACCCGCGCCGCGCTCGCCGACTGCGCGACCGATCCGGCGCATTCGGTCAGTGTCCTGGCCCTGGCACGATCGCCGCTGGTCGGCGTGGGTTTAGCGGAGCTGCGCCGGGCCGTGCTGCGGCACTGTAATGCCACTCACCGGACCCTCGGGGCATAAGTTCGGGCCCGCGACGCTTGTCACAGGGGTGGGTGCGCACCGCATCCGCCCCGAACAAACACAGGTCTTCGAAAGGCGGCGTCGTATGGCCCCCGCACTGTCCCTGCTCGACCTGGCCTCGGTCGCGCCCGGCACCACCGCGCGCGACAGCTTCGACAACAGCGTCGAACTCGCGCGGGCCGCCGAACGCAGCGGATACACCCGGGTCTGGTACGCCGAACACCACAACATGCGCTCGATCGCCTCGAGCGCGACCAGCGTCCTGATCGGACACGTGGCCGCGCAGACCGAGACGATCCGCATCGGCTCCGGCGGCATCATGCTGCCCAACCATTCGCCCCTGGTCATCGCCGAGCAGTTCGGCACCCTGGAGACCCTGTTCCCCGGGCGCATCGATCTCGGGCTCGGCCGCGCGCCGGGCAGCGACCAGCAGACCATGCGGGCGCTGCGCCGCAATCCGTCCTCGGCGGATTCCTTCCCGCAGGACGTCCTCGAGCTCCAGGGCTACCTGTCCGGCAATTCCCGCATCCCCGGCGTGCAGGCCGTGCCGCGCGCGGAAGGCATTGTGCCGCTCTACATTCTGGGCTCGTCCCTGTTCGGTGCGCAGCTCGCGGCGCACCTGGGCCTGCCGTACGCCTTCGCCTCGCACTTCGCCCCCGACGCCCTGCACCAGGCGGTCGCGGCCTACCGCAGTGGTTTCCAGCCCTCCGAGCAGCTGGCCGAGCCCTACGTCATGGCCGGGGCCAATGTGTTCGCCGCCGACGACCAGGCCGACGCGGAAGCCCAGAAGACCATCGCCTACCGCGCCCGCGCCCGCGCGATGATCAAGCGCGGGGCCGCCGGCATCGACTACACCGACGACGAGATCGACGCGTTCCTGGCTTCCCCCAACGGTTCCCAGCTCTCGGCGATGACCACCTACACCGCGGTCGGCACCCCCGATCGGGTTCGCGCCTACCTCGACGACTTCGCCGCCTCGATCGAGGCCGACGAACTGATCCTGGCCCACCACGCGACCGACATCGCCGACCGCGTCCGCTCGGTCGAGCTCACGACCCCGGATCGCGTTGCCCAGGAAGCGGTTCGCTGATCAGTCGAGACCCGAACTCCAGAGGTACTCGGAGTTCGGGTCTCGGATCCGCCGGCGCGCGCCCGTGCCCGGCGTTCGGACGCCGGCGGTGCGACTCGCTCGAGTCGAGCCGGTAGTCAGCTCCTCGTGGCCTTGTATCGGCTGCGGTCGGCGTTGTTCTCCAGGGCCTTGACCAGCTGATCGGCGCGAGCCTGCCCGAAGATGGCGCGCGCCCAGATCGCGGAGGTGACGTCCGAACCCGGCGGAGGTTCGAATGCGCAGGACACCGTCGTGGATCCATTGGCCGGGATCGTCGCGGTGCCCACACAGTCGGGCCGGTCCTGATCGACGCCGGCAAAAGTGAGTCCGATGCTGTACGCGATGATGGTGTCGGTGTTCGCCGAGGCGACCCCCGGACCGGTGATCGCGATGAACGGCTGAGCCGTGGCGGTTATGGTCGACAGGGCCGAGCACGTCCGCGCGCATGGGGTGCTCCACCCCGCGTTGTGTTCGATCTTCTTCTCCGAATCGGAGGCGTCCGCCAGCGCCGTCACCACCGGAACCAGGTCGGAGTACAGGGTGTCCACCTCGGTCGTGCTCAGCGGAGTGACTCGAATATCGAAGGTGGCGTTCACGATTCGGGATACCCGGCCGTCACGTACGTAGGTTGTCACCCCGCCGCTGCTGATCGGGGTGGCAGCGTGGTCGTCGATGGCGACGGGCTCGCCGACCACGAGCGCGCTGCCGCTGCTCGCGCTGTTGTCGAGCTGCTTACCCAGAACCGAAGGATTCAGCGCCGAGGACAGGGTGATCCCGTGAAACACGTAGTGCCGGGACACCTGTTTGCCGTCCGAGCCGGTTGCGGCCTCCTCGCTCGCGCCGTCGGCGATCCACGCCGCGCGCGTGCCCTTCATGAAGGTCTTGTCATCGACATGCAGATAGTCGACCCACTGACCGGGTGCGATCTCGACGGTGCCGGAAACCTCGCCGACGTTGGTCACTCGCAGGTCCAAGGCGACCCACTTGCCGTCCCTGTCCGTCAGCTTCCCCGTGTAGTGCGCCCCCGCGGCTTTGGTCAGGCCCTGGCGCGCGGTCCGGAAGTCGTCGAGTGCGATCTCTTCCGCGGATCGGTGATCCCCGAGCATGAGCCAGCTCGCCCCGGCGGCCACCCCCGCCAGCACCACGGCGGTCAGTGCGATCGCCGGCCACCGCCGGCGTTTCCGCGCCGGGACCGTCGTATCCTCCGCCGCGGATTCGACCTCGTCCGTCATTCCCCACCCACCTGTTCAGTTCTTCGTCCAATAGCGTCCCGGACTATATGACCGGGTGATCAAAACGGGCAAACCGGGCGAAAGTGCTGATTGGGGTGTCGAATGCCGTAGGGGGAGTGCGGCGATCGTTAGCATGGGGGTGTGATCGAGCGTGGAGCGCGCGGGGTTCTCGGGGTGGGTCTGCTGCTGGCGGTGGTGACCGGGTGCGGATCCGGGGACCAGCACGACGGGCATACGGTGGCGCGGATGCCCACCGCCACACCGGCGGTGAGTGCGGCGGAGACGACCACCGCCGCGCCGATCACCTCGGGCGCGGCCGTCGCCATCGGGGAGGTTCCCGGTAATCCCAACGCGGCCAAGGCTTTGCAGCCGTGGGTCCGAGATCTGACGGGGCAGGACCTCGACACCCTCGTACGCAAGTGCTGGACCATCGAGCCGCAGAACGCGCGGACCATGTACGGCGACAAGGACGCCATCCTGGCCGCGGTCGCCCAGCCGGGCGTCGACGGGCAGTTCGCGGTGATCTGGAAGGGCCCGGTACAGACCGTCAGCGTCAAACGCAGCGAGATCGCCTCGGGCTACGCCTGCCCGCGGGTGTACGCGACCGGGTCCGACGCCGCGTTCGACGACGCGGACGCGCGCTACGCGGTGCGGCGCTACCTGTCCCGATGGGTCGGCAAACCCGTGAACGCGGACGACGTGGAGGGCAAGTATCCCCTCGTCTGCGCCGGTTCGGTCCTGGCCAACAATCCCGGAAGGCTCACCGGCACCACCGGATTCGGTGAGATGACCACCGCACCCTCGGGCATCTCCGATGTCCTGGTGACGGTTCCGGTGACGAACTCCTCCGGCGTGACCCAGCCGATGGTCTTCACGGTGGCGATCGGCTCGGAAGGCTACTGCATCAACGACATCTCCGGCTGACACTCGCCGCCTGGGCTCGGGCCGCCGTCGCCGGACACGCGGACGTACGCTCACGGCAGGTGTGCGTGCGGTGGCGTGGAGGATGATGTGGGTGGCGTGACCGCCATGGCGGCGAAGCTGGCGCCGGTGGTGTTCGTGTTCGCGGCGGGGGTGGTGTTCGCGCGGCGCGGGACCATCGACGCGGCGGCATCGAAACTGTTCTCCGAGTTCGCCTTCCGCTTCGCCATTCCGGCCTATCTGCTGGGCAGCCTCTATGCCGCCGACCTGGACCGGGTGTTCGACCCGCGCGCGATCGGCTCCTATACCCTGACCGTCCTGCTGGCCGCCGGCGTGGTCGGCGGCATCTGCCACGCCCGGGGTATCGGGATGCGTGGTATCGCCCTGCGCATCATGGCCGCCTGCCAGGTCAACACGGCCTACCTGGCGATCCCGGTGTTCGCACTGCTCTTCGGGGACGTCTCGCCGATCTTCCCGATCCTGCTGCTGCAGGTGTGCGTCCTGACCACGGTCATCATCGCTCTTCTGGAATCGGCTCCCGGGGAGGGGATTCCGGACGGCGCCACTGCCGCCGGCCGGGTGCGGCGCGGGCTGTGGTCGGCGCTGACCACCCCGCTGGTGCTGTCCTGCTGGCTCGGCATCGGCGCCAATCTCACCGAAGTGCCGGTGCCGCGGTGGATGCTGGACTGCCTGTCCACCGCGGGCGCGGCCTCGGCCCCGATCGCGCTGTTCGCGCTCGGACTGCACCTGGGCGGCACGGGCCTGCGGCTGCGCCCGGCCGCCCCCGGCGAGTACTGGCTGATCGCTTGCAAGTGCCTGGCTTTTCCGGCGCTCACCTGGCTCATCGCGGACGCCGTATTCCACGTCGGGCACCCGTGGCTCGCGTACCTGACCCTCATCGCGGCCATGCCGACCGCCCAGAACCTCTTCCTGTTCGCCCAGAGCTACGACACCGACATCGATCTGGCCGCCGCCACGGTCGTGAAATCGACGCTGGTGTCGTTGCTGCTGTTACCGATCTGGGCGGCGCTGCTGATCTCGGGCTGACCGGCCCGTTCACCCGAGGCCGCGGGCCCCGCTCAGCGCGGTGGTGGCGGCAACGCGGGCAGGGCCGGGGTGTACAGCCACGTATCCCACAGCGACCGCAGCGGATTCGGGCTGTAATGCCCTGCCAGGTCCGTGAAATCGTCGGTGGTCACCGAGGAGTGCCGGTACCGGGCCGTCCACTCGCGCAGCAGATTGAAGAACTTCGGGTCACCGAGCAGCAGTCGCAGCGAGTGCAGCGCGAGCGCCCCGCGCTTGTACACCCGGTCGTCGAACATCCGGGCCGGGCCGGGGTCACCGATGAGGATGTCCTGCGGCAGATGCGCCAGATTGCGGTGCGCCGAACGGGCCAGCTGATCGGCGGCGGGCCCGCCCGCGGCCTCGGACCAGATCCATTCCGCGTAACAGGCGAAGCCCTCGTGCAGCCAGATGTCCCGCCACCGCGAGATCGTGAGACTGTTGCCGAACCACTGGTGCGCGAGCTCGTGCGCGACCAGCCGTTCCGAACCCCGTTCCCCGTCACAGTGATTCGCGCCGAAGGTGGAGATGCCCTGCGCCTCGATGGGAATCTCGAGGTCGTCGTCGGTGACCACCACCGTGTACCCGTCGAACGGATACGGCCCGAACGCCTCGGTGAAGACCTCCATCATGCGGGGCTGGCGCGCGAAATCATGGTCGAAGGCCGCGCGCAGCCGCAGCGGCAGCACCGCCTGCATGGGCACCGCACCGCGCCGGGTGTCGATGCGGTGCTTGCGGTACGGCCCGATCTGCACGGTCGCCAGATACGTGGCCATGGGCTCGGCCTGCTCGTACACCCAGGTGGTCTGACTCGCCTTGGTTTGCTTACGCATCAGCGTGCCGTTGGCGAGTGCGAAGTACGGGGTGTCGGTGGTGATCGATACCCGGTAGCTGGCCTTGGAACTCGGGTGATCGTCACACGGGAACCAGGAGGCCGCGCCGTTGGGCTGACTGGCCACCAGCGCGCCCTCGGTCAATTCCTCCCAGCCCACCTCACCCCAGGGCCCGCGCACCGGGCGCGGCGCGCCCGCGTACTGGATGGTCAGCGACAGCGCACCGCCCGCCGGAATCCGCTGCGCCGGGGTGATCACCAACTTCCCGTGCTGGTGCGTGTATTTCGCCACGCGCGCGCCGTTGACGAGCACCTTGGACACGGCCAGGGACTGTGCCAGATCGAGTGCGAAGCGATCCTGCTCCCGGGTGGTCACCGCGGTGATCTCCGCGCGCGCCGCGAGTCGGTTGCTGGCGACCTTGTAGGTCAGATCCAGGTCGTACCGGGACACCCGATACCCGCGATTGCCGTTCTGCGGCAGGTAGTCGTCGATCGGCTCCTCGGCGAACTTGCTCACCCTCACCGGGCGGCCCCGGTCTTGCCGGGCCACGGCGCGATCGGGTTGCCCCACCAGCGGGTCGAGGGCGGCACCGCATCCCCGCGCATCACCAGCGACGCGGGTCCGACGGTGGCGCCGGCTCCGATACTGGCGGCGGGCAGGGCGACGCAATGCGGGCCCAGCGTTGCCCCGGCGCCCAGAGTCACGGTGTCCATGGCCATAATTCGATCATGGAACAGGTGCGTCTGCACCACGCAACCGCGCTCGACGGTCGCGCCGTCGCCGAGGGTCACCAGGTCGGCCTCGGGCAGCCAGTACGACTCGCACCACACCCCGCGCCCGATCTTCGCGCCCAATCCGCGCAACCACAGATTCAGGACCGGCATACCGGTCGCGGCGCGCGCGAACCACGGCGCGGCCACGTGTTCGACGAACGTGTCGGCGACCTCGTTGCGCCACACGAACGAGCTCCACAGCGGATGCTCCTCGGTGCCGATCCGCCCGACCAGCAACCACTTCGCGACCACCGACACCGCGCCGGCGACCGCGCCCGCGGCCAGCAGCACCAGCCCGCTCAGCAGCGCGGTGGCCAGATGCCCGACCGTTTGCGCGAGCCAGGCCAGGGCGAACAGCACCCCGAGCCCGATGGCGAAGGTCACCAGGACCGGGATCAGCCGGCACGTCTCGACGATGCCGCGCGCCACGCGCAGGCGCGGGGACGGATCGAAAGTGCGTGCGGTGTCGCCGCTTCCGGCGGTCCGGCGCAGTCGCACCGGGGGGCTGCCCAGCCACGACGAGCCCGCCTTGGCCTTGGACGGCGCGGCCGACAGGACCGCGACCAGACCGTTCTTCGGCACCCGGCGACCCGGCGCTGTCATGCCCGAATTCCCCAGGAAGGCACGCTTTCCGACCTTGGCCTCACCGATGTGCAGCCAGCCGCCGCCGAGTTCGTAGCTGGCGATCATGGTGTCGTCGGCCAGGAACGCGCCGTCGGCGACCGTGGTGAACTTCGGCAGCAGCAACACCGTGGACGCCTCGACGTGCTTGCCGATCTTCGCGCCGAGCAGGCGCAGCCAGATCGGGGTCAGCAGGCTCGCGTACAGCGGGAACAGGAATGTGCGGGCGGCGTCCAGCAGGCGTTCGGTGGCCCAGGTCTGCCAGCCGACCCGGCTGCGCACCGGGTGATAGCCCGGGGTCAGCCCGATGCTGAACAGTCGCACGGCCACGATCGTCACCGCCGCGTACACGCCCAGACTGAGCAGGGTCGCCACCGGCAGGATCGCGAACGCGCGGCCGAGGCCCGCGGACAGCGTCGTGGTGTCGCGAATCCACCAGGCGATGAACGCGCCGCCGGTGCCCAGGCCCAGAATCGGGACCGCCGCCAGGAGCATGGAGGTGATGCCGAAGATGGCGACCCAGTGCCGCGCCCGCGCGGGCGTGTGGTCGGGCCAGTTGTGCTGCGCCTTACCGACCTTCACCGCCGGGGAGCCCGCCCACGCCTGCTCGCCCTTGACCTTGCCCGCGACCGCCGAGCCCGGCGCGATCTCCGCGTTCTTGCCGATCCTGGTGCCGGGCAGCAGGATCGAGCGCGCGCCCACGACCGTGCCGGGGCCGATGCTGATCGGCCCGATGTGCACCAGATCCCCGTCGATCCAGTAGCCGGACAGGTCGACCTCGGGTTCGATGCTGCAGCCGTCGCCCAGTTCGAGCATGCCCGTGACCGGAGGCAGGGTGTGCAGGTCGACGCCCTGGCCGATGCGCGCGCCCAGCGCCCGCGCGAACGGCACCATCCACGGTGCGCCGGACAGGCTTTCGGCGCCGCTGGCCGCGGACAGCCGGACCGTGGCCCACAACCGCAGATGCGTCCAGCCGCCGCGCGGATAGCTGCCGGGCTCCACATTGCGCAGCAGCAGCCGGGATCCGGCCACGCACAACGCCATCCGGCCGGGCGGGGAGATGAACAGCACGAACGCCAGCAGCGCCCACCACCACGACAGGCGCGGGAGCCAGGGTAGCGACTCGGTCCAGGCCGCGATGTTGCCGACGATGGCCAGCCAGGTGAGCCACTGCAGGCCGGTCAGCGTGGTCAGGGGAATCGTGGACAGCACCTGGAACAGCTGGGCGCGCAGTGGAACCGGGCGCACCACGCGTTCGGTGGCGGCGGCGACCGGTGCGGTGGCGTCGAGCGCGGCGGCCAGCGCGCCCAGGCGGGGGGAGTCGTAGAGATCGGCGACGGTGATCCGCGGATGGCGTTCGCGCAGGGCGCCGACCAGTTGCGCGGCCGCGAGCGAGCCGCCGCCCAGATCGAAGAAGTCGGCGCTCGGATCGGTGACCTCCGCGCCCAGGATCGAATCCCACAGGCCTGCGACCCAGCGTTCGGTCTCGCTCAGCCCCGGATCGGCGTCGGTGGCCTTGGGCAGGGGCCAGGGCAGGGCGTCGCGATCGACCTTGCCCGAGGTGCGGGTGGGCATGTCGGCGACCACGGCCAGGCGGGGCACCAGCGGAGCCGGAAGCTGTTCGGCCAGTATCGCCCTGGCCGCTTTGACGTCGTAGTCGGGGCCGGGCCCGGTCAGGTAGCCGACCAGGATCTTGTTGCCCGCCTTGGTGGTCCGGATGGCCGCGGCCGCGCCGGTGACCCCGGGCAGGTGCTGGAGCGCGTTGTCGATCTCGCCCAGTTCGATGCGCCGGCCGCCGAGTTTGATCTGATCGTCCGCGCGGCCCAGGAACACCAGGCCCGCGCTGTCGTTGCGCACCAGATCGCCGCTGCGATAGGCGCGGTCCCAGCCCACCGAGGGCAGCGGCGCGTACTTCTCGGCGTCCTTGGCCGGATCCAGGTACCGGGCCAGGCCCACGCCGCCGATGACGAGTTCGCCGGATTCGCCCTCGCCCACCGGGTTTCCGGCCGCGTCCACGACGGTGAGATCCCAGCCGTCCAGGGGCAGGCCGATGCGCACCGGGAACGAACCGTCCAGCAGCGCCGCGCACGCCACCACCGTCGCCTCGGTGGGACCGTAGGTGTTCCACACCTCGCGGTCGGCGGTCCCGGCCAGCCGCTCGGCCAGTTCCGGCGGCACCGCCTCGCCGCCGAAGATGAGCAGGCGCACCGAGTCCAGTGCCTCGGCGGGCCAGGTCGCGGCCAGGGTCGGCACGGTGGAGACAACGCTGATCTCGCGGCGCACCAGCCAGGGGCCCAGATCCGCGCCGGTGCGCACCAGCGCGCGCGGGGCCGGAACCAGGCACGCGCCGTTGCGCCAGGCCAGCCACATCTCCTCGCAGGAGGCGTCGAAGGCGACCGAGAGACCGGCCAATACGCGATCCTCGGTGCCGATCGGCTCGGCGGGCAGGAACAGGCGGGCCTCGGCGTCGACGAAGGCCGCGGCGTTGCGGTGGGTGACCGCGACGCCCTTGGGCGTACCGGTGGACCCGGAGGTGAAGATGATCCAGGCGTCGTCGGCGGGGGTGGGGGCCGCGGTGGGGCCGCCCGCCGATTGTGCTGCGGCGGCCGTGGTTTCGATGCCGTCGGCGGTCAGGATCGCGGTCACCCGCGCCTCCCCGAAGACCAGGCGGGCCCGCTCGTCCGGATCGTCGGCGTCGACCGGGACGTACGCGGCCCCGGCGTGCAGCACGGCCAGAATGCTCACGTACAGCGCCCGCGTGCCCGAGGGCATGCGCACCCCGACCCGATCGCCCGCCCGCACCCCGGCCGCGCCGAGTTCGCGCACCCGGGCTTCGACGGCCCCGGTCAGCTCGGTGTAGCTCAGGATCGTGTCGCCGTCGTCGATGGCGGCGGCGTCCGGATGCGCGGCCGTGGTGGCGGCCAGGATGTCGACCAGCGTGCGGGCCGGTGGGGCGAGCGCCGCCCGCAGCATGGGACTCGCGCCCAGCGCGGTATCGACCTGGGGCTCCAGCATCGCGTCGTGCCAACCTCTCATAGAACTGTCGAACGCTTCGGCGTCTGTTGTTTCACACGAGGGTTACCAGCGGGCGAACTCCACGGTGACCGAATGTCTACGCTACCCGTGGTGCGGATTGTCGGGTGTGCACCGTTAGCCGTAAGTTCATGCGGCATGGCATTACCATCGGCGTTTCTCGACCTGGCCAAGCGTGTGAACAACTGGGGCCGTTGGGGTTCCGACGACGAAATCGGAACCCTGAACCTCGTCACCGACAACGTGGTGCGGGCGGCGGCCGCGACCGTGCGGACCGGGCACCGGGTGGCGCTGGCCGTGCCGCTGAGCCAGCAGGGCATTCAGACCGGGATGATCCCCGGCCGGGTCAACCCGCTGCACAGCATGGTCGCGGTGAACTGGGAGATGTTCGGGCCCGGCACCGTCGCCACCAGCGACGACGTGGTCACCATGGGGTTGCAGGCCGGGACGCACTGGGACGCGCTCACCCATGTCTCGCATTCGGGGCTGATCTACAACAACCGGCCCGCGGACACCATCACCGCGCATCGCGGGGCCAAGTTCAGCGGGATCGACAGGGCCGCGCACATCGTCTCGCGCGGCGTCCTGCTCGATGTGGCGGGCGCCCACGGGGTGGAGCGGCTGCCGAGCAACCACGCGGTCACCCCGGAGGACCTCGAGATCGCCGAGGAATTCGGCCGGGTGCGGGTGCGACCGGGCGATATCGTGCTGATTCGCACCGGGCAGATGGGTCTCTACCTGGCCGGTGACCGCGAGGGGTACGGCGTGCCCTCGCCCGGGCTGTCCATCCGCTGCCCCGAGTGGTTCCATGCCCGGGACGTGGCGGCCGTGGCCAACGACACCCTGGTCTTCGAGATCTTCCCGCCCGAGATCGAGGGCCTGTGGCTCGGCGTGCACGCCCTGCACCTGGTGGAAATGGGCATGCTGCAGGGCCAGAACTGGAACCTGCAGGAACTCGCCGTCGCCTGCGCCGAGCACGGGCGCTACGAGTTCCTGCTCACGGCCAATCCCGAGCCGTTCGTCGGCGCGACCGGCACCCCGGTGGCCCCGGTCGCGATCTTCTGACCGAATCCGGGGACCGGAGCGGATCCGGGACGCCGGGCACGCGCGTCCCGGCGGCCCACACCGCCGGGCGCGGGGATCCCGACCCGTTCGAGGTCGACGGCCGGCACCCGGGATTTCGG
>NZ_JBEXUS010000127.1:0-20864 GCF_040614455.1 Nocardia sp. NPDC005978 | reverse complement strand
CCGAACACCTGTTGCGTCAATCGATCCAGGTCACGGAAAGGATCAGTGCGCATCAGCATGGTCGCCACCTCCAACTACTCCATTCTCGATAGTCGCTGTACCAGATAATCTCTTCTATCTGGCATAGATATTATGTAGCACGATCACCATATGAACGCAAGCCTGAGATGTAGATAATCTGTTCGAGTGCGTGCCGGGGCACCCGCCGAGGCCGACATCCCGCCCTGACCCGGCCCGCCGCGTCGTCGAGTCATTCCAGTGAGTTCAGGGGAAACCGGTCAGGGTGGTCTTTCCGATCGTGGTGCCGGATTCTTGAAGCTTGTGTGCCGCACGCAGATTCGCGGCGGTGATCGGACCGAGGTCGCGAGTTGCCGTGGTGGTGAGAGTTCCCAGATCTACCAGGCGCGCGATCTGGGTGAGGATGTGTCGTTGCCGGGACTGGTCGGGGGTGCCGAACATCGAGCGGGTGAACATGAATTCCCAATGGAATGACAGGCTTTTGGCCTTGAGCACGCCGATCGGCAGCGATTCGAAGTCGTCGATCGCGACAATGCTGCCGAAAGGCCGCAGGGCATCGGCGTACTGGCTCAGATTGCGGTCGGTGCCGGCGGTGCTGAAGACATAGTCCAGGCTGGCGGGCGCGATATCCGCAAGCTGCGGTCCCAGTTCCCGGCGGTGGTCGACGACGTGGTCGACACCCATGCGGCGGGCGAACTCGGCGGTCTCCGCGCGTGACGCGGTGCCGACGATGGCGAGACTGGTCAGCGCTCGGGCGAGCTGCGCCACCATCGCGCCCACACCGCCCGCGGCGGCGGTCACCAGTAGCGTCCCGGTCTGTTCCATCGCGTCGACGCGCAGTCCCAGACGTTCGAACAGGCCCTCCCACGCGGTCAGTGAGGTCAACGGGAGCGCGGCGGATTCCGTGAATGTCAGGCTGGTGGGTTTGTGGGCGACGAGACGTTCGTCGACTGCCTGGTAGGCGGCGTTGCTGCCTGGCCTGTCCAAGGCTCCGGCGTAGAACACCTCGTCCCCGACGGCGAAGTGCTCGACCTGGCCGCCGATCGCGACGACAGTACCCGCGGCGTCCCAGCCCAGGATCCGGGCGTCGTCGGTGGGGCCGGAGCTGGCGCGAATCTTGTAGTCCACGGGGTTGAGTGCGACGGCTTCGATGCGTACCAGGAGGTCGCGGGGGCCGGGTGCGGGGACGGCGACGTCGATGTCGATCAAGCTGTCTGGGTCATCGACCGGCAGGGCGCGTCGGCGGGCGACGGCGGGCATCCGGCTCGGAATCGAGGTCACGGGTCTTTCCCTTTCCTTGAGCGAACGGTTGCTGACAGCGAGAGCGGTGGGGTGAACCCAGGCATCGATCGCCGGATCCATGCCTCGGTTCTCCTCGACCAGTTTGGGTACGGGTGGGAACCGATACCGATCGATGTCCCGGCCCGACCGAATCACACCCGGTTACCGATTCTGCCGAGGACGTCCGTCACCGCGGCTCGTGTCGCTCATCGGCATCGTTCGTGTGGTTCATGACCTGTTTCCACCACGTTGTGAGTGGGCTCGGCTCAGGCCAGGAGACGTCGGGCTCATCGGCGTCGGGAGCAGGTGGGTCGGCGGTCGATGCCGGTCGATCTCGGTCTTCTGGTTCCGCATTCATACCGGCTCTCCTGTGGTGGGTTACAGCAGAACGCCCGCGGTCGTCGCGAGGAATGTCGCGACCACCACCGAACGGATGATCGTCAGCGCGATTCCCGTAGGCGGGAGGTGATTTCGAGTGCGGGGCTCCGGAGCCGGCGCGTCCCGGGTGCGGTCAGGCATCGCGCGCCGGGAACATTTCTTGCGCTTTGGTTTTGACGCCCTGTGCGATCAGGTGCCACCCACCGCTGTCACCGCGCAACACCGCTTCCGCGGTAGCCCTGAGTTGATCCCAGGTGGCGTGCGGCGGGATGGGCGGTACTTCGGGGTCGGTGCGCATGTCGAGCAGCACGGGTCCGTCGGCCGCCAGCGCCGTGTCCCACGCGGGACCGACGTCCTCGGGCCTGTCGACCGAGAGCGCTGTCAGTCCGGCCGAACGTGCGATATCGGCGTAGGAGACGTCCGGAAGGGCTTGGGATTCCTCGAATTTCGGCGCTCCGCCCATCGCCCGCAATTCCCAGGTCACCTGGTTGAGGTCGTTGTTGTGAAAGACGCATACGATCAGGCGCGGATCGCTCCAGCGGTCCCGGTAGCGGGCGACGGTGAGCAGTTCGGCCAGGCCGTTCATCTGCATGGCTCCGTCGCCGACGAGGGCGATGGCGGGCCGGTCGGGATGAGCGAATTTGGCGCCGATCGCGTACGGTACCGCCGCTCCCATGGTCGCGAGCGTTCCCGAGAGCGAGCCGCGAATGTCCCCGCGCATACGCAGGCAGCGGGCGTACCAGTTCGTCGACGACCCGGAATCGGCGCTGACGATGGCATTGTCGGGAATCCGTTGCGACAGCTCCCACACCACCCGCATGGGATTGACCGGCTCGGCCCCGAGCATCGACTGTCGCTCCACCGTCTGCCACCAGCGGACGACGTTCTGTTCGACTTCGAGCCGCCACGCTCGATCCGGCTTCGCGCGCAACAGTGGAATCAATTCCGACAGAGTGCTTTTGGCGTCCCCGATCAAGTTGACCTCTGTGGGGTAGCGCATGCCGATCAGCGACCCGTCGATATCAATCTGCACCGCGCGCGCCTGCCCGAAATCCGGCATGAACTGTGTGTAGGGAAAATTGGAGCCGACGATCAGCAGCGTGTCGCAGTCGCGCATCAGTTCATAGCTGGGCCTGCTGCCCAGCAGCCCGATCGCACCGGTGACATAGGGCAGCTCATCGGACAGAACGTCCTTGCCCAGCAACGCCTTCGCGACTCCGGCACCGGTCAGCTCGGCTACACGCGTAACCTCTTCCGCTGCTCCACGGGCGCCCTGGCCGATCAGGATGGCCACGCGCGAACCCGCGTTCAGAATCTCCGCGGCATGCTCGATCTCGCTGTGCGGAGGCCGCACCGCCGGAGTCGCGGGCAGCACGGGTGAGCTCGAGGGGACCTGCTTGAAGTCGTGACTCGGCGGCTCGTAGGGTTCTTCCTGCACGTCGGCGGGAATGATCACCGCGGTCGGTGCGCGCCGAGCGGCGGCGGTGCGGAACGCGCGGTCGAGCGCGTTGGGCAGTTGACTCGGAACATTGACCTCGACAAGGTATTCCGAGGCCACATCCTTGAACAGAGCGTGCAGATCCACTTCCTGCTGATAGCTGCCGCCCATCGCGCTGCGCGCGGTCTGCCCGACAATCGCCACCACCGGCACGTGGTCGAGTTTCGCGTCGTAGAGGCCGTTCAGCAGATGGATGGCTCCGGGACCAGAGGTGGCGATACACACGCCGACCTTGCCGCTGAATTTCGCGTATCCCGTGGCCTGGAGCGCGGCCATCTCCTCATGCCTGGCCTGGATGAAGGACGGACTGCCACCCGCACGCCCGAACGCCGCGACCAATCCGTTGATCCCGTCGCCGGGATAGCCGAAGACCTGCTCCACGCCCCATTCCCGTAGTCGCTCGACGACATGGTCACCAACTTGTCGAGTCATGGCTTCTCCTGTTGTCTCGCGCTGTGCCGATACGTGGTCAGCGCCCGACTACCCACGACCGGAGCCACCAACCCGAGGTCCGGCGTACACCGCGGTGGGTGAGATCCCGCGACGTCTGTCGACGGGTTCGGTTCTGCTGGGCGGGGTACTGCAGCCGGTGACAGCCGCGATGTCGACGGGAGGCTCGAAATGGGTTTGGCTGAATCCGAAGTCGCGCGTTTGCGCAGTGAGCGCGCCGAACTCGTCAAGTTCCGGGCAAAGCTGGCCGAGTCGATAGATCAGGTGCAGCACGGCGGTAGCGCGATCATCGGGGAGGAGTACGTCGCCGCCCGCGAGGACGAGGCTCTCGTGCAGACCCGGATAGATCGGATCGACGCCATCCTGGCTCAGGGCTGACAGGCGACAGAGTTCTGGGACTCGCGTGCTCGCCGGTGGCTGATCGCGGGCCAGTGCCTGGGTCGGCGACGGGCACGGATTGCGCTGCCGGCACGACCGCGACCGCCAGGCCGAGCCCGCAACCGGGCATCCGCCCCGATTCTGCCGCCACACGAGGAACGCCCGTCCGGTTACCGGTGTACCGGTAACCGGACGGGCGTTGGGTGGGTCGTGAGGGTCAGGCGTACTTCAGGTCGGTCTGTCCGGCGATCACACGGCCCGCGATGTAGAGGTCACCGTTGGAGTCCAGGATCGCGATGATCTTCCTCTGGGTGCCGTGGTAGGTGGTGAAGAAGATCTTGTCGGCCTCCTGCGAGGTGCTGAAGTTCGTGTTCACCGACAACTCGATGCTCGCCGGCGAGCTGATCAGCACATCCTTCTTCGGCGTGTTCGGGTACACCTCGCTCGGCCGCAGCTTCACCCGCCCGTGCGTGTCGCCCTCTTCCCAGTCCGAAGCCAGTCCCAGATCGATATCAGGCATGATGTGTCTCCTTCGAGCAACTATCTCGCGCGGACCGAAATGAGATCCAATTCGGTTGCAGCGCAGCATGATTCTGTCTCGAGGCCGTATCGCGGCGCGTGAGAAACAATCCACAACCTTCCGAGTCAATCGAAAAGTTGAGTGAAAGCAGTTGGCGGCCAACGTAACTCGAGAGAGTGTGACACCGCTCGGCAGTGACATGGCACTGCTCGGCATGAAGGCCCCTGCCGTCACACGAGTGCGGGGACAAGGGGTGTGAAAACCCCGCGGGAACAAGTCCGGGGCTTCTCGACTTGTTCCTCGAGTCCGAGAGAAGAAGGAGACCCATGACGACTTTCGTTCTCGTACCCGGCGGTTGGAAGGGCTCCTGGGCGTATGAGGCGGTGATACCGCTGTTGGAGCGTGCCGGTCATACCGTGCACGCCCTGACCCTCACCGGTCTGCGGCCGGAGGACGACAGCGCGACGGTCGCGACCGCCAACCTGGATACCCATGCCGCCGACGTCCTGCGGCTCCTTGACCACGCCGACCTCACCGACGTGACGCTGGTCGGCCACAGCTACGCCGGAATGGTGATCACCGCGGCCGCCGATCGCGCCGACGGGCGCGTCTCCCGGCTGGTGCACTTGGACGCCTTCGTCCCCCGCGACGGCGAGTCGTGGTGGTCGACGGCGAACGACTACTTCCGGGAGATGATCGCGGTCGGCGCCGCCGAGACCGGCTACGCCGTCCGGCCACCGGGCGGCGGCGATCCCCGCCGCCGTCCCCACCCCCTCGCCTCGTTCCTGCAAACGATCCGGCTCACCGGCGCGGTCGATCTGGTGCCCCGCCGGGAGTTCGTCTACTGCTCGGGATGGCAGGACCACACGCCGTTCACCGAACTCCGCGCCCGGCTCGACGCCGATCCCGGTTGGCAGGTCCACGACCTACCCACCGGCCACGATGCGATGAATGAGGCCCCGGAGGCGGTCGCCGCACTGCTGCTCGACGAGTGATTGCAGAAGGGGGAGTGGTCGGTACGGCCGTCAGCGATCGAATTGGCCGTCCGCGACGCCCTTCGTGAAGGCATCCCATTCGTCGGCACCGTACACCAAAGTCGTTCCGGGGCAAGCGATTACGGCGCTACCCTCAAAACTCACGGTGATCCGTGCGCTGCCCACCACCCCGGACTCGCCACTCAGAACAAGCCCGAGCAGGTCCGGCCACATCGCGGGCGGAATCGACACGATCGGCTGATCGCCCGCGGGGCCGGTGTACTTGCTGTCGCGGATGCGCACGGCGTCGCTGTGGTGAGCGACCTCTACGCAGGTCTGGTCTCCGCCGCTGAATGTGGACTTGAAGAAGTTGGTGCGCACGGTTTTACCCTACCCATTGCTTGCCACTCGATTGATGACGTCGAGTGACCGCTCCGGATCGAGTGCGATCGCGTGGATCTGGTTGAAGAGGTAGTCGAGGGCGGTGACGCGCTTGGGATCCTCAGCGATCTCGCCGTAGGCGGCGGACTCCACCCAGCCGATGGTGGGAAGTCTCGAACTCTGGAAGTCGAGCAGGTGGAACGTCGCGGAGTTGAGACTCGCGATCGCACCGCCCGCCGAAAAGGGAATCACGCGTACGTCCAACGTATCTGGATGCTTCTCGGCGAGCGCGATGACGTGCCGCAACTGTCGGCGTTGCACGTCGGCACTCCCGACCTGGTACATCAGCGCAGCTTCGCCCATCACCACCGAGAGCTCCAGCGGATCGGGACCATCGAGCCGTCGCTGCCGCCGCAGGCGCGCACTGACTCGCTGCTCGACCTCCGTCGGACGGCCGGTTGTCACCCTGGCTTTCATGAGAACGCGAATGTAGTCCTCGGTTTGGAGTAGACCGGGGATGACGCCGTTCTCGAAGCTTCGGATGCTTTGCGCGCCGGCTTCCAGGCCGTAGAACCGCATCAAGTGTTCGTTGAACAGTGCCGAGTACTCGGCAAAAGGGCTGCGCCCCTTCGCGATATCGCGAAGGGTAAGTAGCTCTGCCTGCTCGTCTCGATCGATTTCGAGCAGGTTGATCAAGATCTTGAGCTTGTCTTCGGCGAGCGTGCCCTTTCCTCGGGTGAGCGCGGACCAGTACTGCTGGCTGACATCGAGGGTCTTCGCGATCAGGCTTGTCTTGACGCCGCGCTCGTCGGCCCGATTGCGGATTCTCAGCATCAACTCCCAGTTGGCGACCGTGGGCGACGCTTCAGTCATCTCGATCCTTCCTCCTGGTCAGGCGCCAATACCGTACAACAGCCTGGGCCTGCGGACGAGTATCTCCACGCGTATTGCGTAGTTGTTACAACTAGGCGTACCGTGTGATTCACGCCACATCGCTAGCTCGGCCGCCTCGGCCGAAATCCCACAGCATCCAGTTCCTCACCTGATGAAAGGTGATTCTCGATGGACCCGTTACCCGCCAAGCGCCTGGTGCTCGCCGCGTGCAGGGGCGATGTGCCCGAGGGTGATCCGTTACTCCGCTGGGTCGGCGAGCTGGCCGGGATCCATCAGCGGCTACTGGGTTGCGGGGAGTTCGTGCCGGTGGAGGTCGAGCGGTTGCGTGCCGGACTGGTGCGCGACATCGATCTGTGGGTGGCCAGGCAACTACCGCCGGCCCCGGGCGGCGCGCGTCTGCACACCGAAACTCTCGGGATGGTGATCGATCGGCTGGCGAGATTCAGCGCGTCCGCGCACGCGGCGCTGGCCGGGACCGTCGACCTGGAGTTGTGGGATGCGTGGGAACGGTTGGCGGAGTTGGCCGTCGGCTACGAGGACCTCACGGACGAGGTGTCCTCCGGACTGCGCCGACTGCCCTGCGCCCAATGAGAAGACCTGGTTTCCGCACGTTCGGAGGGTGTGATGGTTACAGCGATATGGACATTCCTGATCGGCCTCGGCCTCGGCGGGGCGGCGGTATGGGCGCTGATGTCCCACGCCGAAATGCCTCCCTTTCTCTCGACGCAGAGGGACGCGTGCTGGACCGTGAGCAGCATCAGCGCGCGAATCGAGCGCGAAAGACTCGACGCTGCCCACCTGCCCGCGCCGAGTCGCCGATGACCCCCACCTCGGGTCACATGTTCGTCCACGCGGACGGAATGCTCGCCGAAATCCTCTGCCACGTAGAGGTTTTGGCCCTGACCCCGCGACGAGCCGAACAACTGCGCCGCATCCATCACGGGCACAGGTCCGACTGTCGCGTCCTGGCTGCGACCGTCGCGTACTCCACCTGATCGCTCGCTCGCGACGCTGTCCGCGACGACCGCAAACCATGCCGGACCGGCGCCCTCGCCGAGCGAGCCGGCCGGGCCGCCTCAACGCGATCGGACACGCCCGCGCGGAAGGTCGAAATATCCCGTATGTCCGGGTATATACGGTGTGGTGAATCAAGGGGGTACCGGCTCGGCTTCGGCTGTCGCGGCGAAGTGGGGCCGGTCCGGACACGACGAGGGGAAACGATGGCAACCGATTACGACGCGCCCCGACGGACCGAGATCGAGGGAGAAGCCCAGAACTCGGTAGGGGAACTGAAGTCTCGCCGTGAAGAAGCCGCGGCCGCAGTGGTCGACATCGACGAGACCGATATCGCCGAACTGTTCGAGCTGCCCGGCGCGGACCTCTCCGATGAGGTCCTGGCGGTGCCCGTGGTCCCCAAACGGGCCGACGAATTCACCTGCTCGAGCTGCTTCCTGGTCCACCACCGCAGCCGCCTCGCGAACGAAGCCGCTACGGAGTGCGCCGATTGCGCGGCGTGATGCCGGCCTGACCCGTCGGTGCCGGGTACTGGCTCACCCGGCTGCGTTCGACCGCGAGAACACCGCCACCAGAAAATCGGACTCGTCGCCGAACGGCCGCAGATCCCACGTCGAAAGCCGGAGATCGCAGTGGAGGCCGGCCTCGGCGGCGTCCGCCATGAACTCCGGGAACTCGTACCCGCGGTCGGCGCCGAAGCCCACGACCACCCGGCCGGTGGGTGCGATGTGGCGGGCGAAACCGGACAGCACTGCCACCCGGGTGGAGGGCGCCAGGAACGTCACGACGTTGCCCGCGCACACGATCACGTCGAACCCGGCGGCGACGCCGCGCGAGGGAAGATCCAGTTCGGCGAGGTCGCCGACGAGCCAGGTCGGGCCCGGGTGGTCCTGTTCGGCCGCGGCGATCAGGACGGGGTCGACGTCGACGCCGACCACCGTGTGGCCGGCCCGATGGAGATAGCCGCCGATGCGGCCCGGACCGCATCCGGCGTCGAGGACGCGGCTGCCGCGCTCGAGCATCGCGTCGATCATGCGTGCCTCACCGACGATGTCGGTGCCCCGGGCCTCGAGCGCGCGGAATCGTTCGACGTACCGCGTCGAATGCGCCGGATCGGCCGTGGTGAGTTCCTCCCACTGGCTCGGGGTGCGTCCGGCCATGTCTGTTCCTCCTCGCTCGGTCCGATACCGGCCCTACTCTGCCACCGTCGTGCCGGTCGTCCGCGCGGGGAGGCCGGGTGAGCGAGAGGGACTGCCGCTGCTAACCCTCCGGCCCACCGCGACGATGTCCCGGCTATGTTCACCAGCCCTGAGGATCTCGGCAAGGTCGTGGCGCACGTCAGGTCCATCGGTCTCGAACCGCGCGAGGTCGAGCGCGGCTGGGACCATATCGGAGGTGTGATCGTCGACGCGGCGCTGCAGCCGCGGGCGAAGTATCGACCGGTGGTGTTGCCGCGGGTTCGGGAGGTGATCTCGCAGTGGCCGGATGCCGCTGTGCTGTCGGGATTTCAGCGTCGGCTGGAGCGCGAGGACCTGTCGGAGTTCCTCCGCTGGAGCCGGAGGTCGCGCAAGCTGAGGGTCATCACCGAACTCGCTGCCGCCCTGAATGTTCTGGAAGTCGAGACGGTGCGCGACTTGGCCGCCTGCTACGACGGGGACGACCGCGAGCAACAGACCCGGCGCGTGCTGCGCCGAATCAAGGGTGTCGGTCCCAAGACCGTCGATTACATCGCGATCCTGACGGGCTCGACCGGACACGTCGCTGTGGACACGCACATCACCGGGTTCGTCCGTGACGCCGGCGTCCATTGCGACGACTACCGTGCGAACAAAGACCTGATCGTCCGGGCCGCCGCCGAATTGGGCTGTAGCGCAGGCGCTCTCGACGCCGCTATCTGGCGATACCGCAGCGATCGACGCCGCCGAGGGGGCAGCGCGGCTACCACCGCCATCCCTCGGTCATAGCCAGGGCGTCGCCTACCAGCACACCACCGATCGCAGCACCTGCCCGGATTTCATGGTGGCGAAAGCCTTTTCGACACCATCGAGATCGATGCGTTCGGTGACGAACTGCTCCAGGGGCAGCCGCCCTTGGCGGTGGAGCTCGATCAGGGTGGGGAAGTCGCGTTCGGGCAGGCAGTCGCCGTACCAGGACGATTTCAGCGCACCGCCGTGCGAGAAGAAGTCCAGCAGTGGCATCTCCAGTCGCATGTCGGGGGTCGGCACCCCGACCAGGACCACGGTGCCGGCGAGGTCGCGCGCGTAGAAGGACTGCTTCCAGGTTTCGGGGCGGCCGACCGCGTCGATCACCACGTCGGCGCCGAAGCCGTTGGTGTACTCCTTGATTCGCTCGACGGTGTCCTCGGTCGCCGCGTCCACGGTGTGGGTGGCTCCCAGCTGGACAGCGGCGGTGAGCTTGGACGCGTCCCGATCGACCGCGACGATGGTGGTGGCTCCGGCCAGGCGGGCGCCCGCGATCGCGGCCACGCCCACGCCGCCGCAGCCGATCACCGCGACACTGTCCCCGCGCCCCACGCCGCCGGTGTTCAGGGCCGCGCCCAGCCCGGCCATCACCCCGCAGCCGAGCAGCCCGGCCACCGCCGGGTCGGTGGTGGAATCGACCACCGTGCACTGCTTCTCGTGCACCAGGGTCTTGTCGGCGAAGGCTCCGATACCGAGCGCGGGCGTGAGCTCGGTGCCGTCCGCGAGGGTCATCCGGCGGGAAGCGTTGAAGGTGTCGAAGCAGTACCACGGGCGGCCACGCCGGCATGCCCGGCACGTGCCGCACACCGCACGCCAGTTCAGAACCACGAAGTCACCGACCTCGACATGGGTGACCCCGGACCCGACGCGGTCCACGACCCCGGCGGCCTCGTGGCCGAGCAGAAACGGGAACTCGTCGTTGATCCCGCCTTCGCGGTAGGTCAGATCGGTGTGGCACACCCCGCACGCCAGCACCCGGACCACGACGTCGTGGGGGCCGGGGTCGGGGATGGTGATCGAGGTCAGTTCCACCTCGGCCCCGGATTCGCGCGCGATGACGCCCCGCACCGTTTCCGTCATAGTCCCTGCTCCTTCGAAGATTCGCGGCTCGCTCGTCCGATGTTCCGGCCGGGAGGCGTGCGCATCCAGCCGATTCGCACGGCGATTCGCGACCTGTTCCTCCCGTGGATGTGACGCTAACATGCAGCCTGGAATTAGTTCCAGACTAGTGTCTGGATTGATGAACGGACTCGATTCCGCCTTGCGGGCGACGGTCCTTCGTCGGGGTCCCCAAAGGAGTGAGAATGCCTGTTCGCGTCGCACACGTCGGCACCGGAAACGCGGGCCGCCTGGCCCTGGCGGGCTTGATCGGCAGTCCCGACTACGAGCTCACTGCGGTGTGCGTGTCCACACCGGAGAAGGTCGGGGTCGACGCGGGCGCGCTCGCCGGCCTGGACACCGTCACCGGTATCACCGCGGTCGGCGACCTGGACGCGCTGCTGGCCACCGCCCCCGACTGCGTCGTGTACTGCGCGATGGGTGACACCCGGCTGAAAGAGGCCATGGCGGACTGCTGCCGCATCCTGGCCGCGGGCGTGGACGTGGTGGGCACCGCCCCGGGCATGCTGCAGTACCCGTGGCAAGCGCTGCCGCCCAAGTACATCGAGAGGGTGGAAGAGGCTGCGCGTGAGGGCAATTCGAGCCTGTTCGTCACCGGCGTCGACCCGGGCTTCGCCAACGACCTGCTCCCGCTCGCCCTGACCGGCACCTGTCAGACCGTCGAGCAGGTGCGATGCATGGAGATCGCCGACTACGCCACCTACGACGGCGCGATCGTCATGTTCGACGTGATGGGTTTCGGCAAACCCCTCGACGAAGTGCCGATGCTGCTCCAGCCGGGGGTGCTGTCCCTGGCGTGGGGTCCGGCGATCCGCCAGCTCGCGGCCGGTCTGGGCATCACCCTGGACGCCATCACCGAGGAATGCGAGCGTTTCCCGGCCCCCGAGGCGTTCGACATCGCCGCCGGGCACATCCCCGCCGGCGGACTGGCCGCCCTGCGTTTCGAAATCCGCGGCATGGTCGGGGACCGCCCCGTCATTGTGATCGAACATGTCACCCGCCTGCGCGAGGATCTGCGCCCGGACTGGCCGTACCCCGCATCCGGCGGCGGCTCCTACCGCATCGAGATCACCGGCGAGCCTTCCTATTCCGTCGACATCTGCCCCACCAGCCGCAAGGGCGACCACAACCACGCCGCGATCGTCGCCGCCGCCGGCCGGGTGGTGAACTCGATCCCCGCGGTCATCGCCGCACCCCCCGGCATCCGCACCACCCTCGACCTGCCGCTGATCACCCGTCCCGGACTCGTCACGGAATTCGTTCCGGCGCAGTGAGTTCGCGCTCGCCGTGCCGGACGATCGCGTAGAAATGAGCGACTATCGCGCATGGCGGGTACACGTGCGCGCTCCTACGGTCGATTGCAGCGGGCCGGTGCGCCCGGCAAAGGACAGGGAGCGTTCATGAGAAGGCAGAAAACCGTGTTGGTCACCGGTGCAACCGGAACCGTGGGCCGCCAGGTCGTGAGCCGCCTGGAGCACTCGGGGGTACAGGTGCGGGCCATGAGTCGTGACCCGGATCCGCTGGGAACGACGGCAATACGCGGTGATCTCACCGATCCCGAGAGCGTTCGCGCCGCCGTGTCCGGTGTCGACGCGGTCTTTCTGCTCTGGCCCTTCGCCACTGCCGAGAAGCTGCCACCGGTGCTGGACGCCATCGCCGGGCACGCGCGGCGGGTGGTCTACCTGTCGTCAGCGGCCGTGCGCGCGGGCGAACGGCACGCCGAGCAGTTGATCGAGCAGAGCGGACTGGAGTGGACGTTCCTGCGCCCACATGCGTTCTCCGCCAACACCTTCGCCTGGGCGGATCAGATTCGGTCCGGCGGGGTGGTCCGCGGCCCGTACCCGGCGGCGGCCACCGCGCCCATCGACGAGCACGACATCGCTGCCGTCGCGTCGTCCGCACTCACGTCCGAAGGACATACGGGCGCCGCGTATCTGCTGACCGGCCCGCACCTGCTGACGCAGGAGCAGCAGGCGCACATCATCGGCGACGCGATCGGCCGTCCGGTGCGCTGGATCGACACACCGATCCGGGACGCACGCCGGGACATGCTCGCACTCGGCTGGCCCGCCGCGGTCGTGCACGACATCCTGCGCGCCCAAGCCGATCTGGTCACCACGCCGGGTCCGGTGACCGACGCCGTGCGCGAGGTCACCGGTGCACCCGCCCGCACGTTCCGGCAGTGGGCCGAGGCCAATGCCGATCGGTTTCGGGACACCGCGCGGTTGTCATCCACCTGACGGTCACGGTGCTGTCCGAGCAAACGGCTACAGCTGTGCCGGACCATCGCCCCCGGCGTCAGGGAATGTGGTTGACCAGGGTGTTGGCGATGCGCTGGGCGTCGTCGCAGGTGTTGAACCCGTCGGTGCCGCCCTGTGGCTTCCAGGTCCGGGACGCCAGCAGCAGGATGTCACCGCCGAACGAGGCTGGAACCGCGATGTAGCACCCGAGCTTGTGGGTGTCCTGCGCCGCGCGGAATTGCTGCGATTGCCGACCGGCCACCGTGACCGTGCTGAAGTCGACGTACTTGCCGCTCTGGCGCAGCTCGCCCGTCGGGGTTCCGTAGGCCGAGATGTAGAACTCGAGCGCGTCGTCTGCGGTCTTCCATTTGCACGACTTCTCGCTGGGGGCGCCGGGATTCGAGACCGGCTGCTCGCTCGCGACGTTCAAGCCCGCACTGGCGAGCGCGGAATCAGGTGTGTCACAGGGATTCCAGCTGCCGGCGGGCCGATCGGTGTCGGTTCCCGGCGCCGCGGTCGTGGACTCGGCGGCAGCCGTGGAGGACTCGGAGCCGGCCGCGGAGGGTTCGGAGCCGCCGGTGGTACCCGGTGCCGAAGCCTTCGTGGTCGCGGAGGCCGCTGCGGCCGAGGTAACCGTGCTGTTCGGGGTACTCGGCGCGGACGTGCTGTCGTTCGAGGTGGTCCCGCATCCGGCCAGCAGCAGTGCCGCACCCAGTGCCACCGTTGCGACGCTCATCGATCGCGTTGTAGTACGACTCATGATTGACATGTCGCGCCCTGGAACAGGTTGTTACACAGGCTCATTAACGAGTTGGTCACAGCGAGCCGGCACCGGCCCTGCGTTCCACCGCGTGATATGCCCATCTCACTTCGCGAACTTGCGCCGAATCTTCGTAAAGTGCACCGCCGGTTCCCGCGTGATCAACCCGTACCCGCTGTGCGTCGCCGTGAACGGCGCGGGCAGATACAGCACCGGCAACACCTCACCGATCAACGGCCGCTGCTCTTTCGCGATTCGATATCCGATCTCGGCCGCGGCGGGCACGTCACCGTCGACAACCTCCTCCTCGACGCGCTCGATGCACCGATACGGTTCGAGCCGCACGGTCCGAATCGCGGTCCGCGTCCACCGAAACAACACGCACTCACCGGAGTTCGGCCGGGCGTACTCCATCAACCCCACCCCGTCACCCCAGAAGACGAACTGCTCATCCTCCATCGAGCTGTGATACCCGGCTTCCACACTCCACTGACCAACGATCTCGTCACCATGCATCGGGCGATTGAACCACCTCGCCGCGAGTATTCGCCGGGATCGTGCTGATTCCCCACCGACGTCTCCAACGATCGATCATGCCGCCCGGGCGGCGGATTCGACCCGGATCCGAGCCGGGGCGGGTAGTCACGCGCGCAACGGGCGGGCCGCCGTCACCCGCCGGCAGTGCACGATGACGTCGAACCATTCCCCCGGAGATCCGCCGGTCATGAAGGTGGTTCCGTCGGACCCGGGACCCATCACCCTGAAATCGGCCGTGCGGGAGAGAAGATGAGCCACCGTCGCGGGGTGGTCCGCCGACAGGTCCAGCAGATAGATATCTAGATCAACCGCGTCCAAAGCGGATTCGAGCAGATGCGGCGGGATGTGCCGTACCTGCACGGGCTCACCTCCGTCGAAGGCGGTCACCGTACCTCGGGAGAAACCGATCCCGAGTGAGAAGTATCGTGCGCCGAGTCGCTCGCGTAGATAGCTGCCCGCATTGCGGGAAACCTGAGCGGGATCCGGCGGAAAGCCGCGGTAGCGGGCGTTGGCGGTGTGGGAACTGGACGACCAGAACAGCACCCGCCGCTCGGTGTAGTGATGCCACCATTCGACATTCTCGGCGAAGGCCGCTTCGTAGTAGGCCATGTTCGCAGGGTCTTCGGGCCTGCTGTCGTGGTCGTGTAACTCGTGATACTGCACGATCATTCGTGCCGACTGCACCACCCAGGCCCAGTCTTCGTCATCGGCTGCCAAGTCCGAGACCAGCCGATGCGCCGCGCGTACCCGATCGACCCGGGCCGCACGATCGGGAAGCCGGCGGAAACGGCCGGTGTGGGCGTCGATGTCGCCTTCGGGCCGCACGTCGGCATAGAGCTCTCGGAGATCGCTCACGCGGTCGGGGGCGACCGCTCGCACATACTCCAGGACCGTGTCGTAGACACCCGCCTCGATCGCGTGCGGGCTCACGCCCACCACCCGTACCGGGTCCCCGGGGTGATCCCGATTGAACGCCCGCACCCACCGGATCATCGCGACCACTTCTTCGGTCGCGGCGAAAGCCTCGGCGCGGGTGAGTATCTCGCGCGGATCGCCGACCCCGGTGCACACGAACGTGTCCAGTCGTAGCCCCAGCGACCAATCCTGGTCCAGCGCGATGATTCGGAATCCGGATTCACTGACCAACAGCCGGGCGATACGGTCCTGCAACGCGGACACCTCGTGTGCCCCACGCGTGCCGGCGCCGTACCCGAGGACCGCCGCGTCCTCTGTCAACGCCACCAGCGGACGCAGATCCTCCCACGGTTCGTCCGGTTCTACCGTCCGCAGCGGCACCGCCACCTCGGAGATCTCTTGCCCGAGCTGTGTTCGCTGCCGACCGCCGCGACGCGCGTTCTCCGATAACTCCATGACCACACTCTGCAACCCGAACCATTGTTCAGGTCAACGTGGCCGGGCGCGGGAGCGAAGTGATCCGCCCCCGCGCATGCGCGGGGGTACCGGCCGAGACCGCTCAACCCGCCGCGACGAGCCGCGCGGCGGACTCGGCCAACTCCGCCCGGACCGCAGCCGGATTCGCGACCACCAGGTGCCCGCCGCGCTTCACGACCCGTCCTCCCACGAGCACGGTGTCGACGGCACGAGTGTCCATGGTGAGCACGACCGTCGCCACCGGGTCGTGGCCGGGGAAATCATTGCGCAGCAACACGATATCGGCGTGGCTGCCCGGTGTGAGCGTGCCGGCGTCGGCAACCCCGGCGGCCTTGGCCCCGTCGACCGTCGCGGCTCGCAGTGCGTCTCGGGTGGTGAATCCGGACTCGAGTCGCGCGAAACCGTACGCGGATCGCATGAGGCTGAACATATCTCCAGGGCCGCTGACGACCGTGTCCGCTCCGAGCCCGGTCGGCACGCCCGCCGCGACCGCCCGTGCGGTGATCGGCGCCCCGAACCCGAGCGCGGCTTCCACCAGCGGCGACACCGAGAGGGTGCCACCGCTGTCGGCGATGAGCTTCAATTGGTCGTCGCTGTAGGAGTTGCCGTGCGCGTAGTTGGTGCTCGGGCCGAGTAACCCGTTGCGCCGCAGGAAGTCGAGCCCCTTGGCCGCGCTGTCCGGGCCGTAGCCTCCGGCGTGCACGGTGACGGGCAGATCCAGTTCGCGGGCGATCCGCCACTCGGCGAGCGCGGTCGTCTCGTCCACGATCTCCGGACCGTAGGGCGCCATCGCCATCGTGACGAGTCCGCCGCCGGTGGCCGCGAGCGCGGCTCGGGCCGCCGGCAGATCGGGATCCCGCACGCAGTAACCGAAGACGGCGCGGATGCCCGCGGCGCGGATTCCGTCGACGGCGGCTGCGGTGTGGTCGGGCGTGTGCTGGATGTGGGACCAGTCGAGCACCGTGGTGATACCGGCGTCGAGGCACTCCAGCGCGCCGGCGAGGGTGCCGATGTGGACGTCGGCCGGTCGGTAACGCGGGCCGAACCTGCCGAGTACGAGGTCGAGGTAATCGGGAAAAGCGATGTCGGGACCCGTCATTCGGATCCCGGACTGCCAGGTGTGCCGATGGGCGTCCACGAAGCCGGGGAGCACGAGCATCCCGGTCGCATCGAGCACCTCGGCGCCGTCGGGAATCCGCAGATCGGCGCCGACCGCGGTGATGCGCCCATCGTCGATGAGGAGGTCGGCGTTCAGTACCCGGACCGGGTCGGTGTCGATGAGCGTCCCGCCGCGAATGATTGTTGCCATGCTCTGAATGTATTTGAAAAGCTTTCGAGAAAGCAATAGCGAAAGTGATAGGCTCGCAGTCATGCGGGACGAGGTCGACGAGCTGGTCGAGCACTGGACGCGCGCTGGTCTGCCGGCGGACGCGGTGACCAGACTCGCGCTGAGCAAACGAATCTCACGGCTGGCCGTACGGCACGAACAGGCCATGAAGGCCGAGCTCGCGGACCTGGGCCTCACCTACGCGGAGTTCGATGTGCTGGCGGCCCTCTACCGAGCCGACGGCCCGCTCCGGCCCAGTGACCTGAGCCGCGCGTTGTTCCTCACGTCCGGGGGTACCAGCAATGTCCTGCAACGCCTGACCGCCGCCGGGCATGTGGCCGGCGAACCCAACGGGGGTGACGGACGTGGCCGCCTGATTCGGCTGACCGCGCCGGGCCGGGCGCTCACCGAACAAGCCATGACCGCGTCCACGCGATTGCACGAGGACCTGTACGCCAACGTGCCCACCGCGACACTCCAGGCTGCGGCCGACGCCCTCCGCCCGGTCGTGTCGGGCACCGAACGCCGCCGCGTGTAGCGGCGCACCGATCGGTGCTGACAGCCTCTCGGTGAGCGTCATTCCCCGGGTATCGGCGGCGGACACCGGATCCGCCGCCCGGCCGTCGATCAGAGCTTGAAGCGGCCCGCGAACCCGCGCAGGGGCAGATCGGCGCTGGTGATGATGCCCGGCGGCGCCGCGACCACCGAGCGGAGGGCGTTCAGGACCGGGAGGCCGGTGACGGTCATGCCGATCGAGGCGAAGTTCTCCGGGTTGGACAGGTCGAAGCCTTTGCGGGGGAAGATCATGTGTTTGCTGTAGATGCTCGGATCGCCGGTCACCTCGGTGATGTAGCAGCCCTGGATCTTCCAGGCCGGGTCGGTGCGCGGGGTCATCTGCCACTCCAGGTGCGTTTCGATCCGGGGGATCCCGTCGACCAGGCCGCGGTATTTGATGTAGCTCGCGCCCAGTGAGCCCTTGGGCATGAAGTACCAGCCGAGGTCCACGTCCTCGGTGCACGCGCCGAGTTCGTAATCGAAAGTGACCTCGTCGAGTTCGAGGCCGAACGCGTCGGCCATCAGGTACACCGAGTCGGCGAACACCGCGGTGTACTTGTACAGCGAATCGGGAATCGTCGGGTCCTCGACGGGCCGGCCGTAGCCGACGGCTTTCCAGGTGTCGACCGAGTGGTGACAGGACACGTCGACCGATTCCGTCACCGTGACGTTCTCGATGTCGGCCACGTCCGCGGTGTGCACGATGCCCAGGATCTGACACAGACCGGGGTTCATGCCGGTGCCGTAGAACGTGGAACCGCCGCGCTCGCAAGCCGCTTGGAGGATCTCGCTGACCTTGCGCCCGGAGGGATGCGGATGATTGCGGTCGCGATGGAAACCGGTGATCCAGTCCGCGGTGGTCACCACGTCGATCCCGGCCTCCAGGACCTTCTCGTACAGGTCTTCGTCGGGGAACACCCCGTGGAAGGTCAGCACGTCGGGGCGCGCCGCGATGATCTCCTCGACGGTGCCGGTGGCGAGCACGCCGATCGGATCTCCGCCGACGATCTCACCGGCGTCCCGGCCGATCTTGTCGGGCGAATAGCAGTGCAGCCCAACCAGTTCGAGATCGGGATGTTGCTGTACGCGCCCGATCATCTCGGTGCCGAGATTGCCGGTCGCGACCTGGAAGACCCGGATCGGGGTGGTACTCATGGGAGCCTCTTGTTCGGTTGTGCGGGTGGTGATCACGTGGTGGCCGCGCCGGCGGGGCGGATCGCACCGCTGTGCGGGTTGCGGGGGTCGGGCCCGGCGGGGCCGCCGTCCGGGTAGAACTGCAACGCCCATTCACGCAGCGCGGTGAAGCCGCGGAATTCCTTGGGGGACAGCGCCGGTGGGTCGGTGTACCGCTGGTGCGACCAGATCTCGACATCGGCCTCGAACTGCTCGATGACGAATCCGGCCATGGTCGTGCCGTAGCGGTTGATCTCGGCGCCGTCGTCACCGGGCCGGCGGCCGATCCACACCGTGAAGCGCACGTCGCAGGTGGTCTCGTCCACCGGCGTCACCGCCGGCATCGTGCGGTTGTCGATCATGCCCCAGCTCTTGGTGATCGAGCAGCCCAGTCCCGCGTTGATCGACTCCACCCCGCTGTTGACCTCGGACAGCTCCACGTTCTCGTCGAACGCGATGGTGAAATCGACGTAGGAGACCGGCCCGGAGAAGTCGTGCCGGGTGAACTCCGGTACGAACGGGGTCTTGTGCACGACCTTGAAGTGAGCGAAGTCGACGCCGTTCTCGAGGACGTACTGCGGATGCAGGGTCAACCCCGGCCGGTAGAGCGTGGCCGCGGGCACCGGCGGGTAGTAGTCCGCGGCGCTCTTGCCGTCACCGAACGCGGAAAACATGTCGGGGACATCGAAATACGGTGCACGCCCGGCGGTGTCGTACCAGATCCACACCGCCTCATTGCGTTCCAGGACCGGATACGAGCGGATCCGCCGCCCCCGGTTGGGATGCTTCTCGTAGGGCACACACACGTTGCGCCCCTGACTGTTCCACTCCCAGCCGTGAAACGGGCACACCAGGTTCTCGCCCTCGACCCGCCCGCCGTACCCCAGGTGCGCGCCCAAATGCTCGCAGTAGGCGTCGAATACGCTCAGCGTCCCCGAGGCCGCGCGCCAGGCCACCAGCTCGCGCCCGAAGTACTTCATGCGGTGCACCGCGCCGACGCCGATCTCGGCACACCACGCGACTTGGAACCAGCCCGTCGGCTCCATGGACAGGGGGGTTCTTGCCATCGCGATCCTTCACGCCGTGCGGGGGCTGCGCGCGAGCATGATCGGGGATCACATGCCCGGCGGCGCTGCCTCGAAACCCGAGTCTAACTCTCCCGAGCGCAATTCTGGACAGTAGTCTGGAAACTATTCCAGTGTCGTGTTAGCGTCGCGGCATGGGACGTGTAGAAGGCAAGGTCGCACTCATCAGCGGTGGTGCGCGGGGCATGGGAGCGGCGCACGCGCAGCTGCTGGTCGACGAGGGCGCCAAGGTCGTGATCGGCGACATTCTCGATGACGAGGGCAAGGCGCTGGCCGAATCACTCGGCGACGCCGCACGGTACGTGCACCTGGATGTCACCGAGCCCGAGCAGTGGGAGGCTGCGGTCGCCGAGGCGCAGTCCGCGTTCGGCAAACTCGATGTCCTGGTCAACAACGCCGGCATCGTCAACGGCGGCCCGCTGCAGAAATTCAACCTGGACAAGTGGCGGCGCATCATCGATGTGAACCTGACCGGCACCTTCCTGGGCATGCGCGCGGTCACCGAATCGATGATCGCCGCCGGCGGTGGTTCGATCATCAACGTGTCCTCGATCGAGGGCCTGCGGGGCGCGCCCTGGGCGCACGGCTACGTCGCCTCCAAGTGGGCGGTGCGCGGCCTCGCCAAATCGGCGGCGCTCGAGCTCGCACCGCACAAGATTCGCGTGAATTCGCTGCACCCCGGCCTGATTCGCACCCCGATGACCGAGGGCATCCCGGACGATCTGGTGACCATCCCGCTCGGCCGGCCCGCCCAGTCCATCGAGGTGGCGACGTTCGTGCTGTTCCTGGCGAGCGACGAATCTTCCTACGCCACCGGATCGGAGTTCGTCGTGGACGGCGGCCTGGTCGCGGCGGTACCGCACAAGACCTCCTGAACCCACCGCGCGGCCGCACCGACTGTGCGGCCG
>NZ_JBEXUS010000126.1:0-21434 GCF_040614455.1 Nocardia sp. NPDC005978 | reverse complement strand
GTGTCGGTGCCGGTGGTGACGATGTTCCACAGGTCTTCGGGGGAGGTGATGCCGCCGGGGAAGCGGCATGACATACCCACCACCGCCACCGGCTCCGTGGTGCGCGGGGCAACACGTCGTGTTCGCGTCGGTCGCGGATCGCCGTTGATCGCCGCGATGAGATATTCGGCCAGCGAATCGAGTGTGGGATGGTCGAAAATAACAGTCGGGCGAATGGGCAGTCCGGTGGCTTCAGCGAGCGTGCGCTGCAGTGCCAGCACGCCGACCGAGTCGAATCCCAGATCGCGGAACGAGGTGTGGGCATCGATCGGACCGGTATCGCCGAGCACCATCTTCGCACTCGAGCGCGCCAGTTCGAGCGCGATGGTTTTCGCGTCGCGTGCGTCGCAAGCCCGGACCCGCCGGACGAAAGGAGAATCATCGATTCCGGATCCCGCTGTGATGGCCCCCGCTTCGAATCGCTGCCGCTGAAATGCGTAGGTGGGCAGATCGATTCGTTTGGTCGCGTGTCCGTCGAAGATCCGCTGCCAGTGCACGTCGACGCCCGCCACGAATGCTTCGGCGGCCGAGGTGAGGAAGCGATGCAGGCCGCCATCGTCCCGGCGCAGTGTCCCGGAGACGGTCGCGGTCGATCCCGTGGCGTCGAAAATCTGTGTCACGCCGGTGATCAGGACCGGATGTGGGCTGACTTCGATGAAGAATTCACACCCGTCCGCCAGCGCGGCGGTGACGGCATCCTGGAAGAGAACTGTTTGGCGCAGGTTCCGGAACCAGTAGTCCGCGACGCATTCGCGGGTGTCCAGTGCCGTCCCGGTTACCGTGGAGAAGAACATCACCGCTGTCGAAACGGCGTCGATGGCACCCAGATTGCCGAGGAGTTCTTCGCATGTGCCGTCTGCCAGGCGTGAATGGCCGGCGCCGTTGGCGATCCAGCGCGCGCGGACTTCGCCGGTATCGCACCGGGAAACCAACTGCGCCAATGATTCTCGGTCTCCGGTCACGACCGTCGAGATTGGTCCGTTCACCGCGGCGAGTTCGAGGTCCGGCCAGTGCGTGAGCAGTTCGCGCACCTGATTCGTGCCAGCCTGTATCCATACCATGGCGCCCTGGCCCTCGAACCGGGCCATCAGTCCACTGCGCGAGGCCACGATCCGCGCCGCGTCCCCGAGAGAGAGTCCCCCGGCGGCGTAGGCGGCGGCGATTTCCCCCTGGGAGTGTCCGATCACCGCGTCGGGTCGTACACCCACCGCGGCCCACAGTTTGACCAGGCCTGCCATGACCGCGAACATCAGCGGCTGCACGACATCGACCCGAGTCAGATCGAGACCCTCCTGTGAACCGTTCAGGGCCCCCTCGATGGACCAGTCCAGGTAGGGCGCGAACGCGATCCCGCACTTCGTGATCTCCGCTGCGAATTCGGGTGAGGTGTCGTAGAGTTCGCGGCCCATGCCCACCCATTGCGAGCCTTGGCCGGGGAACAGGAACACCGTCTTACCCGCACCGGCGACCTTTCCGCGGACCACATCCGGGCCGGGCTCCCCCGAGGCCAGATCCTGCAGACCGGCCCGTGATGTCTCCAGATCCCGGCCGAGCACGACCCCGCGATGCTCGAACACCGTCTTGCCCGCTAGCGCGGACCCGATGTCGATCGCATTCGCGTCGGCGTGGTCCTGTACGAAATCGGTCAACCTGCCCGCCTGTGCTGCCAGCGCACCCGCCGAACGACCCGAGAGCACCCACGGAACAACTCCCCAGCCCTCCACGTCGTCGCCGACCGAACTCGGTTCCTGCGGCGCCTGCTCGATGATCACGTGCGCATTGGTTCCGCTGACCCCGAACGAGGACACCCCCGCCCGCCGCGGCCGATCTGGCTCGGGCCACTCCGATAGCGCGCTGTTAACCTGAATGCCCAAGTCCGACAACGGGATCAAGGGATTGGGATCTCGAAAATTCAGACTGGCGGGAATCCAGCCGCGCTCGATGGCCAGCACGCCCTTGATCAGACCCGCGATACCCGCGGCCCCCATCAGATGGCCGATATTCGTCTTCACCGAGCCGACGCGAACAGGCGTCGCACGGTCGGCGTGTCCGTACACGCTCCCGACGGCGTCCGCTTCGACGGGATCACCGATGGGCGTTCCGGTTCCATGCAGCTCTACGAAGTCGACCGTGCCGGGCTGCACGCCTGCGTCCGCGCAAGCCTCCGTCATGACAGTCGCCTGGCCGATCGCATTCGGCCGGAAGATCACGCCTTCACGTCTGCCCTCGTTCCCGACGGCCGAACCTCGGATGACCGCCCGTACCTTCATGTCTCGCGCCAAAGCCATGGCCAGGGGCATCAGGAGCACCATGCCGGCGCCCTCGCCCGCGACGTATCCATCGGCGCGTGCATCGAAGACGTAGCACGTACCCGACGGGGATTCCGCGCCGATCCCGGCGAACTCCGTGGCGTCCTCGCCACGAGTACCCGTCAGATGCACCCCGCCGGCGACCGCGAATTCGATCGCTCCGCTGCGCAGCGCCGCACATGCCGTATGCACGGCGACCAGCGAGGAGGACTGCCCGGTGTCAATCGTCAAGCTCGGTCCGACGAAATCGAAGAAATACGATATTCGATTCGCGATAACCGATCGTGCGGCGCCGACATGTCGATACACGCTCGAGTACGAACCCGGACCGCCCAGCGACCGGACTTCGCCCTCGTCCATTGCCCCGATGTACACGCCGACGCGTCGCCCGGCCAATTCCTGCGGTCGCATCGAACTGTGCTCGACAGCCTCCCATGCCAGCTCGAGCGCAGTACTCTGACGCGGATCCATCGCCGACGCCTCTTCGGCATCGATTCCGAAGAAGGCGGCGTCGAACGAATCGCCGTCCGCCGGGTTCGCGCCCGGGGCGGCGGGGGAGCCGAACCGCTGTGTCCGTGCGCCGGCCTGCGGCGCCGAGCGGGTTTCCGCCCTCCCGTCGCGGAGCAGGTTCCAGAATTCATCCGGGCTCGTGCCACTGGAGAAGCGGCACGCCAAACCAACGATCGCGATAGCAGTGTCATCAGAAGACATGGTTTCAACCCCGCACTCTTGCTCAACTAATCGCAGCCGGGGGCAGGAGCTCCGCATCGAAAGGATTCCGGAGTGCCATCCCGGCCGTGTTTCTAGGACAGCGTCAGCTGCACGCGCGTATTCGGATGGCGTGCGCACAGGTACCCGATACCAGCGGTGAGAAAGTACTGAAGGTCCGGGCGAAAATCCGGCCCATATTCGTTCACGACGCGGCCGGGATAGTGGGTTACGAGCACGACACCGGTTTCCTGGCCGACGAGCGTGGTCATGTAGTAGAAGCCGCACACGACATCGCTCAGGAGGTCTTCCCAATCGGCTTCACCGGTGGGCGAGGCGTGCGGTGCGGTGTCGTACAGGACGACCCGAGGTCGTCCTCGGGTGCACACCAGCCTCTCGAACGAACGACGCATATCGAAGAGGTCGCCCACGTCGAGTGGTTTCCATTCGACGGCGGGCCGGTTCGGATCCGGGTTCGAGGATCGGTCACCGCCGGCCGCGGATGGGTTCGCGCACGCCATCACCACCCGGCCGACCCCGGTTTCGGCAACCCGATCTCGCACCGCCTCGGCGTCCCCGCCATTCACGCTCAGGGCCAGCGCGAATCCCTTCCGCGCCGGCGCCGGCGTTCGGGCGGAGGACCCGTCGGCAACGATCGACAATGCTGGGTCATATTGCGCGAGAACGCCGTTCGACGCCACCCGCAAGTCCAGATGCGTCCGCGCCGGATCACGCACCGCATCGAGCACGCACTGTGAGACCAGGCCGGTCTCCACGCTCACCGGAGCATCGATGAACCGGGTTCGGGCCGGGCGCGGCCCCGCCGACAGCGATCGCAGGCAGGCCCTGACAACCTGGCCCAGCGGTTCGAGTCCGGGACCGCCCGTCGAACCGAGCGCCGCCGGTGACGCCGCCACCGCGATGACGCCGCCGGAGCCATCGGCCCACCGGCCGACGCAGGCATCGAGCACGATCCGCAGCGTCTTCAGTATTCCGCGCAGGAACAGGCACTGGTGCGGGCCGAAATCCTCGGCCGGGTTGCGCAGGCTGTAGCAGGGAGCGAACACCACCCAGTCCGGCCGGGCCGCGAGCAGCTCGTCCGTCAGCGCCGATCGGTCCAGGTACCTCCCGGCTCGGGGACCCTGCCCGGGTATGGACGACTCCGCGACCACGAAACACCGGATATCGGCGCCACGCATCTCGAGGGTCGCCCGCACGGCATCGGCCAGGCCGTGCCGGTCACTGATCACCAGGACCGACTGTCCGGTGAGGTCGTCGTCACGATCAGAGATCACGCTGGATGCTGAACTTGGCATCGAAGGCCATCCTCTCCGAAATGATATGGCCAACAGGAAACTTGGCGGATTCTCGAATCAGATAGGCGAGGTAGCTCTCGGTATCGATATGTTCGGAGGCGAGAGCCCCGAACAACAGGCTGGGCGAAACGGCCCCCAGGTCCAGCTCCAGTGCCGCGGTCGAGAACCTGACGATCTGGACGGTCGCTTCGATGTCGGAATTCGGTTCGTATGTGCCCCGCATGAACCGGGACTCGCGGCTGCCGAAGTCGGCCATGAACGGCAGACCGTCGAGGGTGAGTTCCATGGCCAGGTGCGCGGTCGACGGGCCGAAACCCAGCGCCCGGCGCTCGTGATATACCACGACCGGTTCGATCCCGTTGCGTATCAGCATGGCTGCCGCCACCAGTGTCCTGTCCGGACAGGGCGCCACGGCCAGGACATCGCCGTCTTCGAGGATGTCGACGACCGTCCGGCGCCCGTAGTGCAGGCGAATCCGCTCCGCACTCCAGGTTCTTTTCGTGAGAAATCCGTGCACGAACTCGAATACACTCATCGCGACATTCCTGTCGCTGCCGCAGAAGAGTGGAAAAGAATTAAGGAGGTCGTCTTCGGAAGCGGACATACGTGCAAGCTCACTCATCAAGAGTTCCTCTCGCGTCGACTCTGTGTCCATCACTCGACGCAGGACGGCAACCACCCCGCGATATTGTCCGGTCTGAATGGTTCGTATATCGAACTGCCGTAACCGGAAGCTATTCGATACCTGACCTGTTCGCGGGCGATCCCAGATTGAATATTCAACATATTATCCCGATTCGGACCGTGTGTCCATTGTGGAAAAGAATTTCCCCGGCGAACGATGGCATTCTTACAATCGTGCGCGGACGACAAATGCGCTGTTCAATCGCCGCCCCTCGGGTCCGCGCCATACGAACGGTTCGCCGGAAACCGACGGCCAGCGCAGATAATGCATGCTGCCGACAATTCGGGTACTCGTGTCAGCTCGGAATGCTATCTTGGATGATTGACCTCCGTCGAGATAATAAATATCATCGACCGGAATTTTCTCGTGAGCCATCACGGCGGCCGCTTCGGACGGCGACAAACCCTCGAAGAAATGTGTGAGCGGTGCCCCGTCGTAGACCCGCAGCCGCGTCAGGCCGGCGTCGGAATAAAGAAAGCTGCGCGCGTAGCGAGCGTCACGAAAAGGGGATACCCCGAGTGACTCGTCATAGCCTTCGCAGTCCCCGCGAGCGGCGGAGCCGACACTCGGCCCGATGGACAATCCGGAGATCAAATCAGGGACATCCAGTTCGCCGATGGTCAAGATCTGAATCGCGGTCCCGGGTGTCAGGACGGATTCCCAGGAGCGATCCGCGCGCAGCACGTAGTTTCCGGAGAAATAGTCCAGCCCGCCACCGGCTCGAACCTGCGCGATCCGATGGGTGCCATCGCGCACCACCACCGCGCAGTCGACGCATCCGCTGTCGGCGGGCGTGACATTCTCTGCGCTGTCCACATGGCGGACGAATCCGGTTCGCGCGGCCATCGCATAGTCGATCCGGCAGTTCGAGGCGCCGAAAACGACCACGCCGCCCGCGCGTATCCAGACATCCGGATCGGCAACGGTTTTCGAGCCGGCCCATCGGAAAATGCGGCCGGCGGCCTCCACCAACCCGTTCGCCGGGACCGTGCCGATTCGCGCGCCGCGGGTGGTCGAAACATAGGCGGGCTTGTTCGAGGTCGGCAGACTGACCACTACGCCCTGGCGGACACACAGGTCGAAGCACGGTTCCGGTGGCCGATAGTCGGGGTAGTCGGAGCTGAAGGAGAACGCGCCGGTCACGGCGGCGATATCCGCGTTGTCGCGGAGGAGATCCTTGAGAAAGAACCCCTCTATGTCACTCTCCGCGCAGATCCAGGCCGTGCTGTTGTCGATGCACAGCTCGAACATATTGCTGAACCGGCCGGCGCCGAGTTCCACCGGCGCGGCGCGAAAGGTCACTCCGGCTGCCAATTCGACTTCGACCGTCTCGGTCCGGACCGCGAAGGGAGATTGATCGCGTGCCAGGGACTGCACGTCCGGCACCGCGAACCCGTAGTCGCCCGGGTGCGCTCCGGCGCTCATCGCGCACCGCCGAGTGCTGCGCTCAGGCCATCGAGCACGCGGTGATCACCCGAGAGCAGTCGCAGCACCTCGGATCGGACCCGGAGCTCGAATTCCGGGGCGACCACGGCCGGATACGGGACCGTGCCCGACAGGCGATACAGGGCGGTCCCTGCGGCGACATGCCCGACTATGGCGTAATCGTCGTCCGAGATCCCCGATCCACCGAAGTACGCGTCGAGGAAAGCGGTGGTCAGCAGGCGTTGATCCACCGGCCGATCGATGTGGTGGAGCATGATGTGGGCGAGGAGATACCCGACATCGAACATCGGGTATCCGAGGTGCACGTTGTCGAGATCGCACATCGCCACGCGTCCCCCCGCCAGCGAGAGATTCTTCGGAGCGAGATCCCCCAGAATCAGTTGCTGCCGCGGCTGCCGTTTGAGCGCGGCACTGGTGGCCAGCAGTGCCGGATGGCCGTGCCGCTCGAGGACATACTCCAGCGAAAAGTCGCGAAATCGCTGATCATCGGTCAGATCCGGGCGCACCCGTGCGCCGGCATCGGCGGTGGCATCGTGGACTGTTCGCAGCGCCGCACCCAATCGGGAAAGCTCGCCGGGAAGGGCCGGCCGCTGCAGGAGATGGTCCTGATAGTTCATGCGGTCGCAGAAGATATCTGTCATTATCATCGCGTTCAATTCGGGTCGGAATTCCAGCACCTCGGGGAAAATATTCGGAGCTGCGCCGTGATAAATCGACAGCGCGCGCACTTCGCATGCGATCAACGCCGGATCGGTTACCTGATCTGGAATGCCCGAGAATCTGCTACCGCGAATCTTGAGAATCGCGGTGCTGTTTCCCCCGGTCACTCTGAACACATGACTCACATTGCCGCCGGCTATTCTGGCGACCGAGCATTCCGTACCGACATGCGCCGCACATATGGTCATGAGACGCCGCCAGGCGAAGTCGGTCATCAGACCCGCGGGTTGTTCGTGAGCGGTCTCGGTCATAGCGGTCTCGGCTACGCTCGAATGAAAGATGCGCTGAGGTCGGCGCCGGACTCGGCAACGACCGGAAATTCGCGGTGAAAATCGAGCACCGCCGTTGCTGTTTCCCCCGTCCACTGTCGCGCCGCGGACAGATAGACCCCGGCCATGAGCACCGAGCCGCGCCGGTGAGTTGTCAGCTCGGAGGCCATATGCTCGCGACTGCGGCGTCCGTTGAGATAGAGCAGGAACTCGTCGACCGTCTTCCGTCGCGACACCGCCTGCAACGACTCCTTGCGCATGTCCTCGTCGTTTGCCAGGATCCCGTCGTAATCGAAGACCTCCGTCTTCTTCCACTCCCGCTTGAAATGGTTGTTACGGAATACCTGCAGGACGATGTGGTCCCGGACCGAGACCCCGCCGTTGCCGGATTCGGATACGGACTTGTCCAGCGACTGGAAAGCCTGTAGATGCAGCGCTTGAAAAGGCCCCTGCGAAATGATGTGTGTCTCGTGGCGGACGCGCCCGTTCCCCTTGTACAGGTCGCTGGTGTTCGGTTGCTCGCTGCCACGCTGTGAGATTCCGTTGTGCAGCAGATTTATGCTGGCCAGGGTGACCGTTCTGCCGCGGCTCTTGAAGGCGGCCGAGATGAACGCATCCACTTCACCGAACTCCGCGGTGGCCCGGGTGAGGATGTCCGCGGAGTAGCGTTGAACCCTCGGAAATTCTGGAAACAGGCGCTGATAGTCCGAGACGCTGATCTGAGTGAGCAGATCGGCGGGCCGGGTGACATTCGCGAAGACCTCGACCTGGTCGAGGCGCTTCTCGTCGGTTTCGCCGGCCTCGATGAGCCACGGCACGATGTCGAAGAAGTGGTACCCGGAGTGCGCGGCTTTCCCGTATCCGCGTTCGAACGAGTGATAGGTGATGTCGATCAATTCGTCCGGCATTCGCCACTGGCCATCACTGTGATACGACTGAACCGAGGTCACCGGGCAGTTGGTATCGCCGGCCACTTCGGTGATCAGTGATCGCATCAACTTGAAGGCGGGATGATAGCGGCGCTGTGTGTGTACGCCGACGAAAAGGTCCGGATGGATGGACCTTTCCTGGATGTACAACGTGGCGAGGGCCTCGAAATCTTCATGGATGGCGGCTGCCGCAGCCGGATCGATCGAACTGTTGGCATGGATCGAGAGCGGCTTATCGATCAGGACGCTGATTCCCCGGCGAATTGCCCACCGGGCATATGCCACATGGAAGGACGGCTCGGTCGCGACGATGACGCCATCAATTCGCTCGGCCTCCACCACCCCGTCCAGAACCTGTACGACTGCCTGCGGTAGTTCACGAAGTTCCGCATCGAAATCATCGACGTATACCGTTCTGATCCCACCGCCGAGGAGTTCTGTGAAAGAAGCTATTTGTTCGCGGGCTGCCGCGATATCAATTGCGACAATGGTGCCGACCTTTCCATGGGCACGGGCGTCCAGGAGTGCGGGCGTATGATTCTTCTGAGCATGCGGGCCATAGCCCACTATCATGACATTCTTCAACATCCCACCCCTGTCATGCTTACTTACGATGTCCGCCATCGCATTTTCCGTCCGGCAATGGCGATAGCCGCGAAGCTGAACGCCGAAAGAGCAGATATATCAAGCCACAGGCGACTATCGATCGGGCCGATGACACATTGCCGAAGCGCCGAGGCGGCGTATGTCGCGGGACTGAGGTAGCTCAGCGCAACAACCCAGTCCGGCAGTTGTTCGGGCGGCACGTAGACCGGACCCAGAAACAGCAGGACGATGGTCACGAACAGCGAGATCGAGCTGGTCTCCTCCTGCGTTCTGGCGAATACGCCGATCAATGCGCCGAAGCCCGCGAGCGGTAACACGCACAGCGGAACAACCACCAGTGCCGCGGCATTCAGTGAGAGTTCTATCGACAGGAACGCCGACCCGAATATCAGCGTCGCGGCCAGTGCTGGCACGGACAGTACGAAAAATGCCGATACTGTCGCCAAGATCACCGAATACCGCCGTACGGGCAAGGTCCCGAAGTAGTCCAGAGTTCCCATCGCCTTCATGTAGGAGAAGTTCTGCGCGACCTTGTTCTGATTCTCGAACATCAAGCTGAGAACCATGCTGCCGACGAGGACGTAGGCGACAGATACGCGCCCGCGGTCCACGAAATTCCCCAGCGCGATTATTCCGACTATCGGCGTGAATATCCCGGTGACCAGCATGGCTCGCCACGACCAACGCCAGTTCGACAGCTGGATGAGGAACAGATCGATGAACTGTATCGGCCACGCGGGCCGTCTAATTGGTTGTTGCGAGATGTACATACAGGTCCTCCAACGTGGCCGAGTACAGACGAAAGTCCGCGGTGGCATTCCTGCTGATGAGCTCGTTCAAGATTGCATTGACGCTGTCTCGATGTACCGAGGTTGCCGCGCTTCCGTCCGGGCGCCACTGCCAGTGGGCCTCTGTGGGAAGTTGCCCGCCACTCTCCGGCAGGGAGACCTCGAGCCGCACGTACTGCTGAATTCGGCTCTTCAAGTCGGCCGGCGTTCCGACCGCAATGAACTTGCCGGCCATCATGATTGCCACGCGCTGCACGATTCGCTCGGCCTCGATGGCATCGTGTGTGATGAAGATGACCGTCGTACCCCGATCCGCGTTCAGGCGATGCAGGACATCCCAGACGTGCCGTCGATTGATGGGATCCAGATCGTTGGTCGGCTCGTCCAGGACCAGCACCGGGCATTGCCCGGCGGTAGCCACGGCCAGCTGCAGCAACCGCCGCTGACCGCCGGACAGGTGAACGCTCGATCGATTCCGCAGGCTGGAGAGTTTCCAGGTTTCGATCATCTCGTCACGCTCGAACATTGCTTCTCGCCTGGACATGCCACGCAGATGAGCAGAGAAATATATCGCCTCGGACACGGTCAGTCGATTCAACGCCAAGCTGTTCTGTGGCATATAACCGACAAACCGGCTGACCTGCTCGCTATCCCGGGCAACAGATTTTCCGAAGAGCTCGATATCGCCCGAACTCGGGCGCAGCAATCCGACCATCTGGCGCACCAGTGTGCTCTTTCCGGCACCGTTGTCGCCGAGTATCCCGAATATTTCGCCGCTTCTGATGTCGAGCGAGATATTATCTACCGCGGGCGCGCTATGGGTTGCGTAGACTTTGACCAGATCGGTGATTCTGTACGCGAGATCACCCATGGCCTCTCCCATCGTTGATTTGCAAGAATGCCATGAACCAGATTAAATCCAGTGATTGACCAAGGCAACTCCAAGAAGGTCTATTGCGGTTATTTCCCTGTGTATTGCCGCGTTTCGATATGCGTGGGACTCGCCGAATCGCGATAATCAGCCGCGTAAGCCATCGAGGACCTTCTGAGCTGCGCCGGCCAGCAGTATTCTGCGTTCGGCCAGGAAGTCCGGGTATCGCTCGATTGTCCACAGCGCTGGATCCTGCGGAATGCACTGTCGTGCGATTGCGCCCCGCGAGGACTCCTCGAGTCGTGAAAGCAGCTCGTCGACTCCATCCGGTCCTCGAAATATCTCGGGGTCGCCGCAGATATAATTGGCGACTGCATTAACGTATCGAGACGGGAACCCCAGTCGATTCAAATCGGCGCGCGGGAACAGGGATCTGATCGCCAGCGGCTTGCCCTCTGCCTGCTCGCCGGAATTCTTCGCGAGTACGTATAGCAAAGGTAGCGTGCGAGCGTTCATATTGGATTCGTCGAAGTCGTCGGGCGTCAGCTTCAACGGCTGATCGTCGTCGTCCACGAGGTCCGCCACCAGTCCGTCGAGACCATCGCTCTCCAGCAGTGCGAGATCGCGATTCAGCGCTGTCTCGGTCGATGATCGGTGGCGTCCGGTGAGTGCCGAGACGACATACCAGTACAGCATCCTGTCGCGTTCCGTGGCATCGGTGAGAACGCCGTCGTATCGCTGCAGCAGAACGCACAGTACGGGAACGGCGGTCCGGCCCAGGAGGACTCGGTCGTGATCGATGCCCAGCCGCTCGGACAGTGCCGCAAGAATCGAGTCGATATGGCCCGGCGTGTGTTCCAGCGCTGTCGCGAACGTATCGGTCGATACGGCATCGAGCGAGTCGAAGTCCACTCGACTCGTGGCCGCGGCTGTTATGTTGCGCAGGACCCAGTCGGTTCGGAACTTGTAGCCGGCCTCTCGCCAGCGGCCCATGTGGTCGCGCACGCGGCGCCGGGCATCGGGTACCCGCGAACAGGCCTTCGCGATGGCCAGGTCACCCTTCGAGAGGGTGGTTCCACTGGAATTCAGCTGATTGAAAATATCGACAATTATGTCCAGGTCATGGTGCTCGTCCGTCAGCCGCTGCTCCGGGAGGTCTCGGTCGACTATCTGGGCGAGTCGATTGACTCGGTCCAGATAGACTCGAGCAGACTCGCCGTGCCGGGCGATGTTCTCGACGAACGCGCCCACGCCCTCGCCGAACAGTTGCGTGACATCGATCCATCCGGCGGTCAGCTGATGCCCGCGTGGCCAGAACCGGAACTCTTCCGCGATGAAGTTGAAGGACAGGCGCTCGAACAGGTCCGGGTCGCCATCGAAGAATTGCGGGGTGCGACCCCGGATGACCCCGTACAGCGAAGTCATGCGCTGTTGCCCGTCCAGCAGGAGCGCGCCGAGACCTTCCCCCTGCTGATTGCGGATAAGGGTCGACGTGACATCCGCCTCCCACAGCAACACTCCGCCAACCGGATAGTTGAGGTACAAGGATCGGATCAGACCGCGAACCTGGCTTCGGCTCCATACGAAACCGCGCTGAAATTCGGGTAGAACCAGTGTTCCAGAATCTATCTGAGCCAGTAGGGTCGAAATCTTGGTCATGATCCCCCCAATAATTAACGCAATGCCTCTTCGGTTGCGGGAGCGGAATAGACGGAGACGGTACACCGCGGTTGATCACTTCACAACCGCTGCGACCTGCTAACCGAATAGATGTCCATCGATCCGGATCGTCATATCAGACCAATCGGTTTGTCTATAAGAATTGCGTGCTTCATTCTGCTGGACTTTTTTCTCCGGGGTTGTCGGGGCAACTTTTTCAGCGGCACTTGCTCGCCGGCCCGGTGCGATCTACGGTCAGTAATCCGGGGTATCGAGCGCGCTGGCGCCCGAAAGGAAGGGCTCCAATGGTGCATACTACGGCCGGGAAACTGGCGGCGTTGCGTGAACATTTGCAGGCCGCTCAGGAACCATCCGGAGAGGCGGGGATAGCCAAACGCGCGGCAAAAGGAATTCCTAGTCCGCGCGAACGAATTGCCATGCTGCTGGACGCAGGCAGCTTTGTGGAATTCCACGCGCTGGTCAAACAGCCCGGGTCGGACAGCGCACCCCCCGGCGATGGCGTGGTCACCGGACGCGGCACTGTCGATGGCCGTCCCGCGGTGGTTATCTCACACGATCAGACGGTGTTCGGCGGATCGGTCGGGGAGATGTTCGGGCGCAAGGTGGCCAAGGCGATGGACTTCGCAGCCGATGTCGGATGTCCCTTCGTCTCCATCAACGACTCCGGCGGTGCGCGCGTGCAGGACGCGGTGACTTCCCTCGCCTGGTACGGGGCGCTGAGCAGGCGTCAGCTCCGGCTGTCCGGCCTGGTACCGCAGGTCTCGCTGATGCTCGGCAAATGTGCTGCGGGCGCTGTCTATTCGCCGATCAACACCGACGTGTTGATCGCCACCCGGACGGCTCATATGTTCGTCACCGGACCGGATGTCATCCGTGAGACCACCGGCGAGGAAGTGTCCCTGGACGAACTCGGCGGAGCGTTCACGCAGGCGGCGAACGGCAACGTGCACCACGTTGCCCCTGATGAGCAAGCCGCATTCGACTGGGCTCGGAACTACCTGAGCTACATGCCGTCGCACTGCTTCGATCGAGCGCCGCTGGTGAATCCCGGCATCGAACCGGACATCACCGACAGCGATCGGGAATTGAACGCGATAATCCCGGATTCCGATCGTGCAGGCTACGACATGTACGAGGTACTGCTGCGAATCTTCGACGACGGCGATTTCCACGAGGTCAGTGACTCGTTCGCCCTCAATATGATCACGGGTTTCGCTCGGGTGGACGGCAGGCCGGTCGGCGTGGTCGCCAACCAGCCCCTCGTGTCGAGCGGTGCGATCGACGCCCGTTGCTCGGACAAGGCCGCGCACTTCATCCGGCTTTGCGACGCGTTCGGATTGCCGCTCGTCTTCGTGGTCGACACACCGGGAATGCTCCCGGGCGTGGAAGAGGAGAAGATCGGCGTCATCAAACGTGGTGGCCGGTTCATGTTCGCGGTCGTAGAGGCCACCGTGCCGATCGTGACCATCAATGTCCGCAAGGCCTATGGTGGTGGCTATGCGGTCATGGGCTCGAAACCCCTTGGTGCCGATATCAATCTGGCGTGGCCCACCGCCCGCATCGCGGTGATGGGGGCCGAGGCGGCTGTAGGTCTGACGCAGCGGCGTGTGCTGGCCGCGGCCTCGGAATCCGAACGCCCGATCCTGCGCCGGCAAATGATCGACTTCTATAACGCGACCGCGGCGACTCCGTGGATCGCGGCCGAACGGGGCTACGTCGATGCGGTGATCGAGCCGGCCCGGACCCGGCTCGAGATCCGCAAGGCGCTGCGGCTCCTGTGCGACAAGTCGATTGCGCAAACCCCGCGAAAGCACCTTCTCATACCGTTGTGACGTCAGTACGCCGTTCGGGGATCTGTGAGCCCTGAGGATCATGCCCCTTTCCTCGAATGGAGTCTGCGATCGAGTTCATCGGCCATGCTCTGCCAGTGCTCGGCATTGCGCCGGGCGACCGCTACGATCGCCGCAGAGCAATGCCCGGGAATCTGATCGGCCAGTGCCACCGACTCCTCCAGCGTGCGTGGACCTGCGTCAAGCCAGCGAAGTAGCGCCCGGCCTGCGTCGCTGAATCGCAAAGACGGGTCCGCGCGCAGGCTGCGGATTGCCGGAGTCAGGTCAGCTTGCGGGCTGGAGGAGGCACGCCCGCTCGGGCGGGCGGCCGGCCGGATCGGGGTCGACTGGTTCTCGGCGATCGGCGCGCGCACCCGGGCCTGCCCATCGGAAGAAGTTCCGCGCCTGTCGGAGCGTTGCAGTCGCCCATCACGACCGACGCGCCGCTCCAGGTGGGGAATTTCCCCACCGGCGCGGCGGCGAATCGCTCCCACGGTCTTGTGGGCTACACCGGTGATACCCGCGACCCTGCGGTCGGACCAGTCGGGAAACAGTTGCAGGATTTGCGTCGCGGCGCGCTTGCGATCCGAGAGTGAGAGTGGCAACCCGTGCACGGCATTGGCTTTGACCGCGAGGACATAGGCTTCCTGGTCGGTCCCATCGAAGAATCGAGCCTGGACGGTGGTCGCGCCCCGGAGCCGGGCGGCTTCGAGGCGGTGAAACCCGTCGATGATCCGCATGGTCACGCGATGGACCACTATGGGCGGGTGCGGTTCGTGCAGTTCGCACAGCAGCCGCAGGTGCCCGTGGTCCAGGCCTGACGCCCTGATCGATCCGGACGCGGCGATTCGACCGATGGGCAGCTCGATGATTTCGCTGAGTGTCGGTTCGTCCGGCACGGCCTGCGCATATCGCTCGGCGCTGGAATGGCTCCTCCCCGGCTCTTCTGTCACAGCACTTCCTCCCCGTCATGGCCGATCCCGATACGGCAAGAAGCGCATACCTGTGCTGCAGCTCCGGAGCGCGTTGGCCCGAGGCGGTCGCACACCGTGCCGACCGACACGGACCCCTCGATCATTTGCGATGAGGCCTCGCCGATGAAGATCGATCGTTGCACTAAATTCATTAGGCAACAACACATTTCGACTTGATCGAGGGTTGCCTGGGGGGTGCCTTCGCATGACGAGTGTGGCATTGCTGGTGCGCAGCACATCTTTCGGTACACAGCCTTGGATTTGCTGTGCTGAAGTAAAATTGTTATGAACGCGCGGGATAGGCCAAATTCTCGAAAAAGCCTCCAGCGTCCGATGTTTCGATCCCCTCGGCCGCGTCGCGATCCCGTGTACGTGTTCAGCGATCGGCCGTCGCGCGATCCACAACCCCAATAGTGGTCCTCGATGCCTGCGATTGCTTCGCGCCGGGGTATGGCGACCGTCTACATGTAACGCGTGCTCAGCCCGGTTGCTCACGTGGAGGCACCGGGTGGCCCGCGGCCCTGTGGACCCGTGAACGGCCGCGTCGCGATGATCTGCGCGACGCCCGACCGGGGGCAGCCGACCGTGGCCGTTCGCATTACGATCAGGTTCGAATCCGCCTCGTACGGGCAGTCGCGACCAAATATGTGAACCGCGGCCCGCTCGCGAGTGTCTACCTGATGTGAAGGAAATGCACCGATGAGCCTGCCGCCCATCCTGTTCGATCGACTGCGTCTGCCCGCGGTCGCCTCGCCCATGTTCATCGTCTCGGGGCCCGAGCTCGTGATCGCGCAGTGCAAGGCGGGAGTGATCGGGTCGTTTCCCTCGCTCAACGCTCGCCCGCACGCACAGTTCCGGGAGTGGCTCGTGCGTATCACCGAGGAGCTGGCCAAGTACGACGCGGACAACCCGGAGCAGCCGGCCGCGCCGTTCGCGGTGAACCTGATCGTGCACAAGAGCAACGACCGGCTCGAGGAAGACCTCGCCACCGTCGTCGAATTCCAGGTGCCGATCGTCATCACCTCGCTCGGCGCTCGTCCCGATGTGAACGAGGCCGTGCACTCCTACGGCGGGATCGTGCTGCACGACGTGATCAATGACGTGTTCGCGCACAAGGCGGTCGAGCGCGGGGCCGACGGGCTGATCGCGGTCGCGGCCGGCGCGGGCGGGCACGCGGGCGCGCAGTCGCCGTTCGCCCTCGTACAGGAGATCAGGGCCTGGTTCGACGGTCCGCTGCTGCTGTCGGGCGCCATCGGGCACGGTCGCTCGATCCTGGCCGCGCAGGCCGCCGGCGCCGACCTGGCCTACATCGGATCGGCGTTCATCGCCACCGACGAAGCCAACGCGGTGCCCGGCTACAAGCAGATGATCGTGGACTCCGCCGCCGCCGACATCGTCTACTCCAGCCATTTCACCGGCGTGCCCGGAAACTACCTGCGCCCCAGCATTTCCGCCGCGGGCCTCGACCCCGACAGCCTCGGTGATCGCGACCCGTCGGTGATGAATTTCGGTACCGAGGAGCCCGCGGGTCCCGAAGCCAAGCCGTGGCGCGACATCTGGGGTTCGGGCCAGGGCATCGGCACCACCGATGCCGTGCTGCCCGTCGCCGACCTCGTCGAACGGCTCGGCGCCGAGTACGCCGAGGCGAAGGCGCGTCTGCTTCGGCTCTGAGGGTCCGTGTCGAAGGTCGCGCTGTCGCACGCAGCGCGGCCACGTCCCAGGATCTCCGTCTCGGCGAGGGCTCGCGACCACCTCGAGCTTTGCGATAACTACGCCACACCGTATTGACGCTATGCCAATAGTGCTGACAATCTGCTTCGTGGGTCGAGCTCGTTCGGCCCCCGGCGGAATGCGGTGAGGTCGAATGGTGTGGACGATGCCTGAGGAGGGCCGCGGAGTCGCCGGTGTGCGGGAATTGCCACGACGGGGCCCGAGCCGGCGCGCGGCCGCCGAGGCGCAACAGCGGCGTGTGCTGACCGCCGCGGGCGAAGTCTTCGCCCGGCGTGGTTTCCACGCGACGCAGATGGAGGAGATCGCGGTTCGCGCCGGAATCAGCAAACCGATTGTGTACAAACACTTCACGAGCAAGTTGGAGCTGTACTCGGAAGTGGTTCAGGCGCACGCGGACAGATTGGTGTCCGAAGTCCGGCGGGCCATGAACATCAGGGCCGGCAACCTCGCCCGAGCCCGCGCGGCGGTGAGTGTCTACTTCGATTTCGTCGAGTACGACCCCGACAGCTTCCGCATGCTCTTCGACACCACGCTGCCGAGCGAACCATCCGTTCGCCGTTGTACCGATCGCGCGGTGGACGATTGCGTCCACGCGGTCGCCGGGATTCTGGCCCGCGATCTGGACACCGATCTCGACCAAGCCCGTCTCGTCGCGGCGGGCCTGATGGGCATCTGCCGGTTCACCGCCCAGCAATGGTCCGATGGTGGCCGTCAGATTCCGAAAGAGCACGCGATGGCACTGGCGGTGACGTTGTGTGTGCGGGGCTTGTCGGCCGGCGCACGAGGCTCGTATCCAACCTCGTGCCGCGATCTCGACCGCGAACCGACATCCGACCGACACGGAAACTCAAACCGCGCACACGGGTTCCTCAATGTTGATTTGCCAGCCTGAACGGGTCACCGCCCAGTGCGGTGGCGACAGCGGTGCATACCGCCGCCGCCCCTACTAATCGATGACCCCAGGAGTTTTCACCGAATGTCGTTGACCGACAACCGAACCCTCGACCGCTACCCGACCCGGACGCTCGCTCCCGCACCCCATCGCCGACGGGTGGACCCCACGGTGTGGGGCACGATCGAGTCCGACGGCCTGGACACCTTCGACACCGACGGCTTCGCGATCATGGACCACCTGCTGCATCGCGCCGAGGTGACCGATTTCGCCACCGAGGTGACGCGGCTGACCGGCGACCCGGAACTCATGCTCGACGAGCGTCTGGTGATCGAGAAGGGCTCCCGCCGGGTGCGCTCGATCTTCGCGGTGCACGAATTCAGCTCCATGGTCGCGGATCTGGTGCGCGAGAGCCGGATCGCCGGGCTCGCCCGCCAGATCCTGGGTTCAGAGGTCTACCTGCATCAGAGCCGGATCAACTACATGCCCGGGCTGTGGGGTGCGGGCTTCTCCTGGCATTCGGATTTCGAGACCTGGCACGCCGAGGACGGCATGCCCGCGCCGCGCGCGGTGAGCGTGTCCATCGCGCTGACCGAGAACTTCCCGTTCAACGGCAGCCTGATGCTCATGCCGGGCTCGCACCGCACGTTCGTGCCCTGTCAGGGCGAGACCCCGGCCAACCACTACCGGGAGTCGCTGCGGAGCCAGGAGGTCGGCGTGCCGCGCGGCGCAGACATCGTCGAACTCGCGGCGCAGTGCGGAATCACCCAGTTCACGGGCAAACCGGGTTCGGCCCTGGTGTTCGACTCGAACATCATGCACGGCTCGTCGAACAACATCACCCCGTTCCCACGCTCGAACATCTTCCTCGTCTTCAACAGCGTGGAGAACGCCCTCGTCGAGCCGTTCGCCGCCGATGAGCCACGTCCGGACTACATCGCGAATCGGGATTTCACACCGCTGGTCTGAGGTACGACGGTCGCCGGACCCCGATCATGCAGGGTCCGGTGACCGACCGGAGGTCACCGCGGTGCCGGGACCGGCAGGTTGAACAAGGTAATGGCCTGCTGCACGGTGTTCTGAACGAAGTCGTTGACCTCGCCGCGACCGATCTGTCGGGCGGGCAGATCGCCACCCAGCTCGGCTATTCCGAGCAGAGCAGTTACACCCGCGCCAGCCGCCGCTGGTTCGGTCTCTCTCCCAGGCAGCTTGCCGCGCTACGGCATTCGACCGCTCCGGCGGACCCGCCGCCGCCACCGCCGCCGCGCGCGGATCGCCGTGCGCCGGCGTGAACACCGCCCGACAAGCGGGATGCGAGCGCCCGGACGGTTCGAGGACACGGAACGGGCCGCGCACCCTGCGGTGCGCGGCCCGTGCGGTCTACCCCCGTACGGCGCGAAGCCGTGAATCGATCAGAGGTTGACGCCGTAGTCGCGAGCGATGCCCGCGAGGCCCGAGGCGTAGCCCTGGCCGATGGCGCGGAACTTCCACTCGGCGCCGTTGCGGTACAGCTCACCGAAGACCATGGCCGTCTCGGTCGAGGCGTCCTCGGTCAGGTCGTAGCGGGCGAGCTCGGCGCCGGTGGCGCGGTCCACCACGCGGATGTAGGCGTTGCGGACCTGGCCGAAGGACTGCTGCCGGGCCTGCGCGTCGTGGATCGACACCGGGAAGAAGATGTTGGTGATCGTCGGCGGGGTGCCCGCCAGATCGACGTTGATCGTCTCGTCGTCGCCCTCACCCTCACCGGTGAGGTTGTCGCCGGTGTGCTCGATGCTGCCCTCGGGGGACTTGAGGTTGTTGTAGAACACGAAGTGGCTGTCCGACAACACCTTGTGGTTCGGGTCGGTGGCCAGCGCGCTGGCGTCGAGGTCGAAGTCGGCGCCGGTGGTCGAGCGCACGTCCCAGCCCAGACCCACCGATACCGCGGTCAAATTCGGAGCCTGCTTGGACAGTGAGACATTGCCACCCTTGGCCAGACTGACACCCATAGTGGTTCCTTTCCTGTCGCCGCGGACCATCGTTCGCGGCCGGTTCTCTCGTCGGTCGTTGCCGATACCGACGATAGCGAAGTCGGCGGTGTCGGCGCTGGTTGTGTTGGCGGAAAGCGCCGGGTCCGGTGCGGGACATGCCCGCGGACGCGCCGGGTTGAATCGTTTTCGCATCATTTCGGCGATAGGCTGGGGTCATGTCCGTCTCCATCGCACTGTTCAGTCGCGATCTGCGCATTCGCGACAACCCCATGCTCACCGCCGCGGCGCGCGACGATGCGGTGGTGCCCCTGTTCGTGCTCGACGAGCCCATCGTCGCGCGGGTGCGCGAGGCCCCGAACCGGGTGCGCTTCCTGCTGGCCGCGCTGGACGAACTCGACGCGGAACTGCGCGGCCGGGGCGGGCGGCTGGTGGTGCGCCGCGGCCGGGTGACCGAGGAGGTCGCGCGGGTGGCGGCCGAGACCGGCGCCGAGACGGTGCATCTGGCCGAGGATGTCAGCCGCTACAGCCGCGAGCGCGAAGAGGCCATCCGCGACGAGCTGTCGAGCCTGGACTGTCAGGTGAAGACCCATCCCGCCTCCATCACCGCCGTCGATCCCGCGGAGATGAAACCCGATACCGGCCGCGGCCACTACGCGGTGTTCACCCCGTACTACCGGCGCTGGTCCCAGACGCCGATGCGGCGGCCGCTGCCCGTGCCCGAGCGGGTGACGGTGCCCGATATCGAGAGCGATCCGCTGCCCGATCTCGCCGATCTCTGCTCGGGTCCGGGTTCGCCGGACTTGCAGGTCGGCGGGGAGACCACGGGCCGGAAGCTGCTGTCGCACTGGGTTTCCGGGCCGGTCGACGACTATGAGGACACCAAGGATCAACTGACGATAGACGGCACCTCGGGGCTTTCGCCCTACCTGCACTTCGGCTGTCTGTCGCCGACCGAGGTGGTCTACCGCACCGACGCCTCCTCCGCCGGCGGGCAGGCGTTCGTCCGGCAGGTGGCATGGCGGGACTTCCATCACCAGGTGCTCGCGGACCGCCCGGAAGTGGCCGTCGATGACTACCGTCCGGACGGGCGGACCTGGCTGAACGATCCCGACGGTTTCGACGTCTGGAAGTCCGGCCACACCGGCTACCCGATGGTCGACGCCGCCATGCGGCAGCTGCTGGCCACGGGTCTGCAGCCCGGCCGCGCCCGCATGATCACGGCCAGCTTTCTGAGCAAGACGCTGAAGGTGGACTGGCGGCTGGGCGCGGAGCACTTCGAACGCTGGCTGGTCGACGCCGACATCGCCAACAACCGGCTGAACTGGCAGTGGGTCGCGGGCACCGGCACCGATACCCGGTCGAGCCGCGTCCTGAACCCCCTGCGCCAGGCCGACCGCTTCGACCCCGACGGGGTTTACGTCCGCCGCTGGCTGCCCGAGATCGCGCACCTGCCGGGTGCGGAGATCCAGCGGCCGTGGCGCGCCGGTGTTCCGGCCTCGGTGTATCCGGCGCCGATCGTCGAATTCCGGGGTATGTGAACACTTTCGGGACAGCCGGTGAGGCGGCGGTGGGCCGGGGCCGGTGCCGGAGTCCGGCGGCGGCGCGGGCGGCGGAATCGCGCCCGTCACAGGCCAGCACCAGCGCGGTGTCCAGGGTTTCGGTGCTGCCGTCG